>VGPA01000032.1 GCA_016875665.1 Chloroflexota bacterium
CACCCGCGCCGCAGGCCACGCCGGCGCCGAGCGCGGCCCCCGCGCCCAGCGCCGCGCCCTCGGCGGGCGGATCGGCGAGCGTGCAGGCGCGGATCGTCGCGCCGGACCGCCCGGGCACGTACACGCTCACGATCGACCTCGTCCGCGAGGGCGCGGGGTGGTTCGCCTCGCTCGGCCCCACGCAGCCGTTCAAGCAGAGCCTGACGGTCCAGGCCGTGCGGCAAGGGGTCTCGTACACCGCCGCGCCCGCGAGCGCGTTCATCGGCGAGCAGAAGACGCTCTCCGTGACGGTGACCAACACCGGCAACGTGCCGCTCGTCGCCGGCGGGGCGACGCCGACGAACCTCGCGTACCACCTCGTGGATGACAAGGGCGAGACGGTCACGTGGGAAGGCGCGCGCGCGCCGCTCGGCGGCGATGTCGCGCCCGGCCAGTCGCGCACGCTCACGCTCGGCTACACCGCACCGCTCCGCCCCGGCTCGTACACGTTGGTGCTCGACCTCGTGAAGGAAGGCGTGTCCTGGTACAGCGGCCTGGGCATCCCGGGTGCGCCGGTCGCCCTCACGGTGACGAGCGGGCTCTCCGCCGGCTACGGCGCGACGACCACGCCGTCGCTCGCGACGATCGGCGCGACGCTCCAGCTCGGCGTCGAGCTCTCCAACTACGGGCCGCGCACGTGGCCCGCGGGCGGCGCGAACCCGGTGCGCCTGTCGTACCACCTGCACCAGGGCGGCACGACCATCGTGTGGGAGGGCAACCGGGGCAACCTGCCGCGCGACGTGCCCGCGGGCACGACCGTGACGGTGCCGATCGACGTGCTGCTGCCGTCGGTCGTCGGCAACTACACGATCACCTGGGACCTCGTGCAGGAGGGGCTCGCGTGGTTCTCCTCATACGGGGTCACCTCCAAGGTCGAGCCGGTCAACGTGCAGCCCGGCGTGACCTTCTACGGCAAGGGCTTCGGCCACGGGCTCGGCATGTCGCAGTACGGCGCGCAGGGCTGGGCCACCGGCGCGGGCGGCGTCCCGCCGCTCGAAGCCGAGGCGATCATCCTCAAGTACTACCAGGGCACCCAGCTGCTCAACATCGACCTGGGGCGCGGCGCGCTGCGCGTGCTGCTCTCGCAGCCGACGTCCGCGTCGCCGTACCGCTGCGGCTCCATCCCGTACTTCGACGACTCGATCGCAAACGTCATCTCGAACGCGGGCTTCCGGGTGCTGAACGATGGCGCGGCGAACGCCCTGATCGGGACCGCCGCGGCGAACGTGACGTGGCAGATCGCCGCGCGCTCGGGCAACGTGCAGGTGTGGAACCAGGCGACGGTGACGAAGGTCTACGACGGCCCCGGCCCGGTCGTGCTCGTGCCGACCGACGCCGCGCAGCCGATCCGCTTCGCGGAGAAGGGCCTCTACCGCGGCAACTACAAGTTCTCCAACCTCGGCAACACGCTGCGCGTGGTCAACTACGTCTCGTACGACGACTACGTGCGCGGGGTGGTGCCGTACGAGATGCCGCGCGAGTGGCACATTGAGGCGTACAAGGCCCAGGCCTACGCGGCGCGGACGTTCGCGTACTCGAAGTACGCCGGCGGCACGCGCGACTTCGACGTGAAAGACGACCAGTCCGATCAGTGCTACGGCGGGGTCACCGGCGAAACCGCGATTACGGACCAGGCCGCCGCCGCCACGGCGGGCAAGGTCATCGCGTACGACGGCGCGCCGATCCGCGCGTACTTCGCCTCGTCGTCCGGCGGACACACCATGGGCGACGGGTGCTGGGGCAACAACGTCCGCCAGGTGGGCGGGACGTACCAGTGCGGACCGTCCCAGCCGTACCTTCAGCCGGCTCCGGATCCGACCGACCTCGCCGTGACCCAACCCAACCCCAACCGGAACGCGAGCTGGACGGTGTCCTTCACCAGCGCGCAGATCCGCGACGCGATCATCCGATACCGGAATGTGGACATCGGCTCGCTCCAGTCGGTGGACGTGTCCAACCGGGTGCCGGTGACCGTCGGCCACGCGATCTCGATCCGCTTCCGCGGCAGCAACGCCGCGGTCGACCTGCCCGCGGGTACGTTCCTGCGCACGTACCTCGGCTTGCGCTCGACGATGGTCCGCCTGAACCCCTTCTAGCGATTTCTGCCGTCTTGTACCGATCGCGTGTCAGTGCCCGGTCCGCCGAGACAGCGACGCGCGGTCGCGCGTCACACGTGAGTAACTCCCGCACACCGATCTCGCTGTAGACTCTCGTGGTTCGGGGCGGTGGCGAGAGGCTGGGCAGAGGAGGCCGGATGCGCCGCCGCGTACGCGTCGCGCTCTTCGTGCTCCTGTTCGTTCTCGGCCTCCTGCCCCAGACCGGCGTGCCGGCCTCGGCGGCGCTGCGCTACGACGGGCCGATCCTCGGCGCCGACAGCCTGCGCACCATGCCGGCCCTCTCCGATGGCGCGCTCTCGAGGGTCGCGGGCGCCACCCTGTTCACCTCCAGTCCGGTCGAGGCCGAGCGCGAGTTCGACCACCTGGGCGTGCGCTGGGCGGCCGAGGGCGACGAGAACGCCGTGGTGCTGGAGGCGCGCGTCTCGCGCGACGGCGCCGCATGGGGCGCATGGATGGCGGTGCGGCCGGACGAGGACACCGAGAACCCGTACACGGGCGAGCGGTCATCGGGCGTGATCGACGCAGGGCACGCGCGGTTCGCGCAGTACCGTGCGTTCTTCGTGGGCATCGGGCCGGAGGCGCTGCGGAGCGCGCAGCTCACGTTCATCGACTCCAGGGGGCTCGAGCAGAATCCGGTCGAGCGCTTCGGGCGCGACCTGCTCGGCGCGGTCCGCGACTGGACGCGCTCGTACGCGCAGGCCGCGACCGCCATGCGCCAGATCCGGACGCGGCAGGACTGGGGCGCCGACGAGACGCTCATGAAGTGGCTCCCGAAGTACCAGAACTTCCAGAAGGCGGTGGTCCACCACACGGTGACGAGCGACGGCGGCACGAACGTGCCCGCGACGATCCGCTCGATCTACTACTACCACGCGGTCACGCTCGGCTGGGGCGACATCGGGTACTCGTACCTCGTCGACAAGAACGGCGTGATCTGGAGCGGGCGCCAGGGCGGGGACAACACGATCGCGGGGCACGCGTACGGGTGGAACGAGGGGAGCATCGGCATCGCGGCGATCGGCGAGTTCACCTCCACGCAGCCGTCTGCGGCGATGCTGAACGCGATCGCCGGGCTGATCGGGCTCAAGTTCGCCCAGTACGGCATGCAGCCGTTCGGGTCCGGGACGTTCGTGCACCGCGAGCGCCAGGCTGACGGCTCGTGGCTCCCGGTCATCTCGGCCGAGGCGAACGTGCTCGGGCACCGCGACTGCAACTACGTCGCGGGCCAGCGCGGCGGTCAGACGGCGTGCCCGGGCGGCGCGCTCTACGCGAACCTCACCGGGATCCGCACGCAGGCGCAGCGCAACCTCGAGGGCGGCTACGACCGGCTCGTCCGGTTCGAGCCGCAGATGCCGCGTGCGGGCGCGCCGCTGTCGATCCTGCCGGTCAACACGACCATCGTGAACCGCGGGCTCCAGCCGATCCTGGCGGGCACGCTCGTGTCGTACGCGATCCTCCAGGCGGGCAGCGTGCGCGTCGCGCAGGGGAGCACCGCCAAGCTCGAGCAGGCGGTCGCGCCCGGTGCGTCGTCGGTCGTCACGGTGCCGCTGGTGGTGCCGGCGAGCGGCACGTACGTGGTGCGCTGGGACCTGCAGTCGAACGGCGTGTGGTGGAGCTCGCAGTACGGCACCCCGTACCGCGAGATGCTGCTGCGCGCGACGGACTGGAGCGCGGACTGGCTCTCCGACGACATCCCCGCCACCTTCATCGCCGGCGTGACGCGCACGGTGCGCGCGAGCGTGCTCAACGACGGCGGCCGCGACTGGCCGTCGACCGGGACGAACCCGGTCCGCCTCTCGTCCACGTGGAAGCACCTCGCCTCGGGCACGGTCACCACGGGCGCGCGGACGCCGCTGCCGGGCGACGTGAAGACGGGGGTACCGGTGCAGGTGTCGGTCTCCGTCACCGCCCCCTCGCTGCCGGGCGACTACGTGCTCACGCTCGACCTCGAGAAGGAAAACGAATTCCGCTTCGGCGACCGCGGCGTGGTGCCGGATGACACCTCGATCGCGGTGCTGCCCGACTACAAGGCGACGTACCAGACGAGCGGCACGCCGGCCTTCGCGCCGGGCCAGGTCGCGAGCGTGCCGGTGACGCTGCGCAACACCGGGACCGGCACGTTCCCGGCATCGGCGATCGCCCTCGCCTACCACTGGGCGGACGGCAGCGGCAACACCGTGGTGTGGGAGGGGCAGCGCACGCGTCTGGGCGCGGACCTTGCCGCGGGGCAGCGGGTGAGCCTGAACGCGCAGGTGCTGGCACCAGCGTTCGGCGGCACCTACACGCTGAAGCTCGACCTCGTGCATGAGGGCGTCGCGTGGTTCTCGGCCAAGGGCGTGCCCACCGCCGACATCCGCGTCTCGCTCCAGGGCCAGGCGCCGCCGCCGCCCACGCCCACTCCCGCGCCCACGCCCGTGCCGCCCGCGCAGCGGACCTACGGCGCGACGTACGCACCCGCGCCGAGCGCGCTCGCGGTGGTCGGTGCGCTCGGGACGGTCGCGCTGACGGTGACGAACACGGGCAACTTCACGTGGCCCGCGGCGGGCGCGAACCCGGTCGCCCTCTCGTACCACTGGATCGACAGCGCCGGCCAGGCCGCGGTGTGGGACGGCGCGCGCACCAAGCTCGCGGGCGACGTCGCCCCCGGCGCGTCCGCGCCGCTCCAGGCGAACATCAAGTTCCCCGCCGCGGGCGGCACGTACACGCTGCGCTGGGACCTGGTGGAGGAAGGCGTCACCTGGTTCAGCGCCAAAGGCGTGCCGACGCGCGACCAGTCGGTGAGCGTGAGCGCGACCCCGACGTACGCCGGCGTGTACGACCTGTCGCTGGTGCCGACGACGCTCGACGCGAGCGCGCGCGCGACCGTGCCGGTGGTCCTCTACAACGGCTCGAACTTCGCGTGGAACGCTGGCAACGGCGTGAACCTCTCGTACCACTGGTACGACGCCGCCGGCGCGACCGTGGTGTGGGAGGGTGTGCGTACGCCGCTCAACATCCCGCCCGGCACCGCCGCGCGCGTGGACGCGAGCGTGGTGGCGCCGCCTCCGGGCGCGTACACGCTCCGCTTCGACGTGGTGCAGGAGGGCGTGACGTGGCTCTCGGGCGCGGGCGTGACCACGCCGTCGAAAGCCGTGAGCGTGTCGGTGCAGGAATACGGCGCGACCTACGCACCCGCGGGCACGCTCTCGCTCCGCGCGGGGCAGACCGGCGTCCTGCCGGTGACGATCCGCAACACGGGCTCGCTCATCTGGAACCCGGCGCAGGGCTTCGCGCTCGCCTACCACGTGTACCGGGCCGACGGCTCGGTCCTCACCTGGGACGGCCCGCGAACCGCGCTCCCGGGCCCCGTCGCCCCGGGCGCGACGATCAGCGTGTTCGCCACCTTCACCGCGCCGGCGGCGCCGGGCGCGTACGTCGTGAAGCTCGACCTCGTCCGCGAGGGCGTGACCTGGTTCAGCGGCCAGGGCGTGCCACCGGCGGAGGTCGCTGCGACTATCAACTAAGACATGCGGGTCGGGGTCGTCGCGTTCATGTGCGGACTGCTCGTGGGCCTCGCCGTCGCGGGCGCTCGGACCTCGCCCGAGTCCCTGCGCTGGAGCGACGAGGCACCGCTCGCGCGCACGCGCACGTACGCGCAGGCCGTCGCGCTCCCGAACGGCAAGGTGCTGATCGAAGGCGGGATTGACCGCAGGGCGGCGTCGGTGCTGCGCTACGAGAGCGAGATCTTCGACCCGCGCACCGGACGCAGCCGCCTGATCGAGGTCCCCGGTGAGTCGCGCATGTGGCAGACGCTCACGACGCTCCGCGACGGGCGCGTGCTCTCGGCCGGCGGCGTGTCGCGCGACCAGCGCGAATGGTTCGCCACCCCGGCGGCGACGCTGTTCGACCCGCTCACCGAACGCTACGTCCCGGTGGCGCCGCTCACCCAGGCGCGCTCCGACCACGGTGCGGTGCTGCTCCCGGACGCACGCGTGCTCGTGGCGGGCGGGCACGACGGCCCCAAGTTCCTGCGCGGCGTCGAGATCTACGACCCGTTGCGGGACCGCTGGGACGTGACCACGCCCATGCCGAAGGGCCGCTCGCAGTTCACGATGTCGCTCCTGCCGGACGGCCGCGTGCTGCTCGCGGGCGGGTTCCTCGAGCCCGGCGATCCCACCGACACCTCCGTGCTCTACGACCCGCGGACGCGGATGTGGAGCGACGGCCCGCTGCTCACCACGCCGCGCGCGCTCCATGCCGCGGTCACGCTGCCCGACGGCGATCTGCTGTTCATCGGCGGCCAACGTGGTGCGGCCGGTACCGCGGAGCGGTACCGCTGGCGCACGAACGAGTTCCTCTTCGCGGGGACGCTGTCCTCGCCGCGCATGTATTCGGTCGCGGGGCGGCTGGACGACGGATCGGTCGTGACGGTGGGCGGTTTCCTTCGTCCGGAGTCCGGCGAGGGCTTCGTCCCCACGGCGCTCGCCGAGCGCTGGGACCCGCTCACCAATCAATGGTCGCCGGTCGCCCCCGCGCGCACCGCGCGTGCCGCGGCGGCGGCGGTGGTCACGCGCGGCCGGCTGCTGCTCCTCGGTGGCTCGGCCGAGGGGGACGAGGCGCTCGACTCGGTCGAAGTCTTCCGCTAACGCAAGAGGGCGGCCTCACGGCCGCCCTCCTCGATAGTCCGCGCGCGCGTGCTACTGACCGGTCGGCACCTGACGGCTGGATGGATTCGGGCTCAGCAGCTGACCGCCGGTGACCGCGTCGATGACGTTCGAGACGCCGATCGTGTGCAGGGTGCCCGAGGCGCCGAGCACGCTTGTCGCGCCGCCCGAGAAGGTGAGCCGCACGACCAGGCAGCCGTTCTGCCCGCTCAGGAGGCAGCTGGTCGTGGTGGTGGACACCGCCGCGGTGCTGTCGACGGTGTAGTTGCTCGGATTGAGGACGGACTGGCCGCCGGTGCTGCCGCTGGTGATGTCCATCGAGCGGCTGAACGTGATGGTGGCCGTGCCGTCCTGCTTGGTGACGACCGCGCGCATGGTCCCGTTGCCGGTGCTGAAGGTGCCACTGTTCTGGTTCGGATCGACGTTCGTGCCGCCGCTGTTCTTGAGGAAGTGGACGGTCACGACGTACGACTTGTTGAGCGTGAGAGTGCCGACGGTGAGCGTCGCGGTCTTGCAGTCGCTCGAGGCGGTGACGGAGGAAACGGTGGGTCCGGTCGCGCCGGACGGCTCCTCGTTGATGAAGTAGGAGTTCGCGGCGAGCATGTCCGTGCGGTCGGTGGAGCTCGCGCACTTCATGGCGCTCGAGAACTCGACCTTGACCGTGCTGAGGCCGGTCGCGAACGCCGCGGTCACGATCGGGCCGTTCACGCCGGTCACCTCGTAGGTCACGGGCGCGCTCTGGCCCTTGGACGGGCTGTTCACGTAGAGCGTGTGCGATCCGGCGGCGAGGCGGCTGGTGAGCGGGATCGAGAACGTGCCGGTGCTCGTCGCGAACACCGTGCCCACGACCGGGCCGCTTGCGCCGTCGGTGACCGTGAGCAGCTCGTTCGCCGTCGCGTCGGTGCCGCTGAGCGTGGGCTGCGTGCTGCCCGAGCCCGAGGCGGGCGTGACTCCGGTCACGCGGGCGCCGGTCGCGACGGTGACGACCTGGTAGTAGCCGTAGTCCTCCATGAAGCCGACGTTGCCGTCGATGGACGGGCGGCCGTAGAAGGTCTTCGAGCCCGAGGTCATCGTGGCCGGGACCTTGATGTTGTAGACGAAGAAGCCGATCTGGCCGGGGGTCACGAGGTCGTTCGCCTGGCGGGCGTAAATATTCGCCGCGGGCCAGTTGACCGCCCAGCCGGCGGTGTGGTCGATGGGGTTGTCGAGCGGAGCCGCGGTGTGGAGGCTCGCCTGCTTGCCGGTGATCCCCTTGATCCACGGCTCCGTGCCCGTGTTGGTGTAGCCGACGGAGAACTGGCCGGTCTCGCCCGGGCCCAGCGTCAGGAAGGCGCTCTCCGAGAAGTACGCGGCGTGATAGCCGTGCGCGGCGAGGGCCGGAGTGGCGCCGGAGACCGGCGCGAACGCGAGCACGAGAGCGGCCACCGCCGCGAACAGGACCTTCACCCTTCAACTGCCTCCTTGGCGGAAGTGCACGCGGATAGTACGCGGAACATCGCCGCCGCCTCGGTCGTTGAGGCACCGTGGCCGGTCACGCTCGGCGCCTGGGCGCACCGGCTCGGGCCCTCGCAGCCGTCCTCGCGGCGGGCGTACTCGCGGGTGGCTGCGGGGCGGCCGCCCCGCCGTCCGCCACCGCGACCGTCCCGCCGGTCCGGACGGCCACCCCGGTCCCTGGGTTGCCCGGCGGTATCGCTTCGGCGAGCGGCGCGGTGCAAGCCGGATTCACGCGATACAGCGGGACGGTGACCGACGACCAGGGCGCGCCGCTTGCCGGGGTCTGCGTGTACGCCGGACCGGCCTCCGGGTGCCCGACGCCGAGCCTCATCACGGACGCGGCCGGCAAGTGGGCGTTCGACTTCCCGAGCGGGCTCGTGTGGCAGTTCAACTTCGAGCACCCCGCCTACGAGGCCAAGACCGGAATCACCGGCCAGACCATCAGCGTGCAGCTCACGAAGAAGGCGCCGAAGCCCTGAGGCGCGCAAGCGCGACCGCGCCCGCGATCGCGGCGGGGTCGCGTGCGACCGAGGCCGATACACTTGCGCTGGCGCACCATCGCATTGGGTCGCTAGAGGAGATTTCTGGATGTTGGATCGTCTTCGGAGGGGTTCCGCCGCGCTCGTGAGCGGCTCGCTCGTCGCCGCGGCGCTCGTCGCCTGCGATTGGGGCCGGGTCGGGCCCGTGGAGTCGGGCCGGGTCGGGCCCCTCGGTGCCCCCAACCCCGATTTGTCATCGCCGACTCCCACCGCGGCACCGACGGCGACGCCGACTCCCACCGCGGCACCGACGGCGACGCCGACCCGTTCGCCGTCCCCGTCCCCGTCCCCGTCGCCGAGCCCCTCCCCCTCGCCGAGCCCGGCTCCGACCGCCGCTGCGACCGTGGCCGTCGCGACCCCCGTGCGGACGAACCCGCCGCCGGCGACGGCCGCCCCGACCCCGGCTCCCACGCCGACTCCGGCCCCCGCGACCGGGTATGCGGGTGGCATCGCGAGCGCGAGCGGCCCGACCATCCCCGGCTTCACGCGGTACTCCGGTCGCGTCGTCGACTCGGTCACCGGGGCGGGCATCGCCGGCGCGTGCGTGTACGCCGGTCCTCCCGTCGACTGCCCGAAGCCGAACCTCAACACGGACGCGCAGGGCAACTGGGCCATCGACTTCCCGACGGGCCCGACCTGGGAGTTCAACTTCCAGCACCCGCTGTACAACTCCAAGCTGCAGCTGACCGGCGCCGCGATCGCCAACGTCCAGCTGGTCAAGAAGTAGCGCGGAAAGGGTTCGGACACCGCCTCCGGGCGGTGACCGCGTGAACATCGAGCACAGGGCCGCCGCGGCGATCTACCGCTCGTCCACACGGGGCGAGCGCGATGAGAACGCCGCGGCGGCCTTCGCGTCTTTGGCCAGCGATGCCGATCCGCCGGCCGACCGGCAGGTCGTGCTGCTCGCGCGCGGCGACCGAGATGCCGCGCTCGAGGCGATCTACAACGCGTACCGCGGGCGCATCTTCACGTTCCTGCTGCGCCTCGCGCGGTCGAGCGAGGTCGCCGACGACCTCTGCCAGGACACGTTCCTCAAGGCGCACAAGGCGCTCGCCGGGCTGCCCGAGGACGCGAAGCTGCTGCCCTGGCTCTACCGCATCGCGAACAACACCGCGATCGACCACCTGCGCCGGCGCTCGCGCTTCTCGTGGCTTCGTTGGACCTCGCTGCACGGCACCACCGAGGAGCCGCGCGAGCGCGACGAGCACGACCGGGTGGGCGAGCAGAGCGCGATCGCCCACATCCTCGCCACGCTGCCGCCCGAAAACGCGGCGGCGCTCCTCCTCCACGCCACGGAGGGCTACTCCTACGAGGAGATCGCCAAGATCCAGGGGGCGACGCTGCCCGCGGTGCGCAGCCGAATCGCGCGGGCGCGGGCAGCCTTCAAGGAGCGCTGGCCCGGCTGATCGGCCGGTCGCGGCTCGTGCTCGCGGCGGCCTGGGTCGTCCTCGCCGCGCTGGCACTCGCGTCGCGCGCGGTCGGCGGCGGGACGGGCTGGGCCGTGCAGACGACGGTCATCGCGCCGACGGGGTCGCTCACGGGCACCGTTCGCGTCGATCAGGTCGACTTCGGACCGGGCGCCGTGCCGGCGCACCAGATCAACGACCTGCGCTTCAACTTCACCGGAGCAGACCAGCCGGTCCGCGAGGCGCTGCCGGTGGTGGTGGAGGCGCAGGCGCGTCTGTCGGGGACGGGACTCGTACGCGCGACCGGAGCCGGGATGTCCACGATCCGCGTCGCCGGCGCGGTCGTCGCGACGGCGGGACGCGGCGAGACGGCAGAGGCGCGGCTCACCGGTCTGCGGGACGCGCGGGTGGCGATCGCGATGGAGCCCCTCCCGTTGGCGCGAGCGGCGCTGCGCGTCGAGACGCGCGATCTCGGGCCGGCGACGTTCGACCTCGGGCCGGCGCTCTCCGGCGGC
>VGPA01000033.1 GCA_016875665.1 Chloroflexota bacterium
CGCCGCCGGGGGGGGCTGGTCGGGGACCGCCTCGGTGCACGCGACGGCTGCGGCGGCCCCACCGGCGAGGAGCGCGAGCAGGCGGCGGCGTCGCATGGGTGTATACAAGCACACCACACGCGCCGCGCACCAGACGCCCTTTCCAGGGCCTTGCACACTCGGATAGTTTGTGTGCGTGAAGAGCGGGCCACCGTCATCCCGGGGTCGCGGCCTGCCGCTCCGGCGACGGGACGTGCTGTCGAGCGCCGGCGCGACCGCCGCTGGCCTGGCCGCGGCCCGGATCCTCACGCTCCGTGGCGGAGACGCGGTCCCGCAGGGAACCGTCACCACGCAGGACTGGGTCGCGCCGCTCGATCGGCCCGAGGCTCGGATGGGCCATCTCCTGCGCCGCACCACCTTCGCGCCCACCGGCGCGCAGCTCGAGTCGGCGCTGCGCGACGGGTACGCGCGCACGGTCGATCAGCTCATCGAGACGCCGGCGGCGGAGCCGCCGCCCCTCGCGGGGGCGGATCAGGCGTCGAATGCCGCACCGCTCCGGCTGAACGACATGCGCGTGTGGTGGCTGTCGTGGATGCTCGACAGCCCGACCCCGTTCGCGGAGCGGATGACGCTGTTCTGGCACGGACACTTCACAAGCGACTACCGCAAGGTCGGGATGCAATTCCCCTACCTGTACTGGCAGAACCTGACCTGGCGCCGGCAGTCGCTGGGGAACCTGCACGACTTCCTCATGCAGGTGACGATCGACCCGGCGATGCTCCGCTACCTCGACCTCCACCAGAGCACGGGCCGCGCGCCGAACGAGAACTACTCGCGCGAGGTCATGGAGCTCTTCACGATGGGCGCGGGCACGTTCACCGAGAACGACGTCCGCAACGGCGCGAAGGCGTTCGCGGGCTGGCGCGAGCCGCTCACGCCGCAGCTCGTGCAGGACCGCATCGACAGCGTCATGCGCACCTCCGGACGGCCGCCGGCGCAGAAGCCCCTGCCGGATACCGGCAAGGTGGGCATCTTCGAGCGCACCCGCGCGTTCGTCGGCCCGGCCTACTCGTTCCTCGGCGGCGACTTCAAGCTCTGGGACACCCGGGGCGCGATCGATCAGATCCTCGCGAACGACAACGTCGCGCCGCACCTGACGAAGAAGGTCCTGCGGGAGTTCGTGACCCCCGATCCGCCTGACGACCTGGTGAAGCGCATCGCCGAACCGTTCCGCAAGTCGCGCTACGACGTGAAGACGCTCATGCGGGATGTCCTGAACAGCCCCGAGTTCAGCGCGCCGCAGTACTACCGCTCCCTGGTGCGATCCCCGATCGAGTTCCTCGTGGCGTTCGCGCGGGCGATGGAGATCCCCACGGCCACGCTGGCGCCGCGGCTCGCGGTCGCCGGCACGCCGCTGGGCATGGGGCTGTTCGACATGCCGGAGGTGGGCGGCTGGCCGACCAACGGTGCGTGGATCTCGAGCGCGAGCGTGCTGCAGCGGGTGAACTTCGTCGTCCAGACCTTCGCCACCATCAATCCCGCGACGCTCCAGCAGCCGGGACCGCGCAGCACCGTGAGGGACTTCATCGCACGCCACCTCGAGAACACCCTGTCGCCCTCGACGACCGAGATCCTGAACGCCGCGAACGACGACCTGACGCGGCGGATGATCCTCGCGGCCTCCCCGGAGTTCCAGCTCAAGTGAACGAGGCGAGAGGGAGGAGCGGCTTGGCCACGACGACGGAGCGTCGAGCCGGAGGCGGCGCATGAGGATGGAGGGGATCAACCGCCTCAGCCGGAGGGAGTTCTCGCGCAGGGGCCTGCTCTTCGGCGTCGGCGAGCAGGCCGCCGCGTCGGGGTACGCCGCCGTGCCGGACGTCCTCGCGCGCGCCGTCCACGCGCAGCGCTCGGCCGGCGTCACCAACGACAAGGTCATCGTCATGGTGCAGCTCGCCGGCGGCAACGACGGGCTCGGCACGGTGATCCCGCTCGGGGACGCCCGCTTCCGCGACCTCCGGCCATCGCTCGGCGCCGTCGCCGCCAAGGCGCTGCCGCTGACGAAGGAGTGGGGCCTCAACGAGAACCTCGCCGGGATCAAGAAGCTGTACGACGCCGGCAAGGTCGCCGTGGTGCAGGGCATCGGGTACCCCGAGCCGTCCTTCTCGCACTTCGACTCGATCCGGGTGTGGGAGACGGGTGATCCCACGCGCCGTGAGCTCGACGGCTGGCTCGGGAAGGTCGTGGCCAAGAACTACGACTCCGCCGGGCACCCCCTGGTGGGCACGGCCTGCGGCAACGACTCGATCCCCGGCATGTTTCGCGACCTCGACGCGCAGATCACCGTCATCGACGACAAGGAGACCTTCAAGTTCCAGGGGACCGCCGCCGTCGAGGACGTCATGGGCGCGCTCTACACGCGCACGCCCGGCATCTACGGCGCGCTCTTCGACACTTCGATGCGCTCGGCACGGGACACGCTCGCCCAGCTGCGCACATCCAACGCGAAGTACGTGCCCAAGGCCAACTATTCGGACAGCGAGCGCCTGGTGTTCTCGTCCAAGAACAAGCTGGCCGCGGCGTTCTCGCTCGCGGCGCAGCTGATCGTCACCGGCACCGGGGTCAAGGTGCTGCACATGACGCTCGGAGGCTTCGACACGCACTTCACGCAGGCGAACCGGCAGGACCTGCTGCTCGGCTACCTCGACAAGGCGGTCGCCGCGTTCCACCAGGATCTGGCCGCCTACGGGATGAGCGACCGGGTGCTCGTGGCCACCTGGTCGGAGTTCGGCCGGCGCCCGCGCGAGAACGCCAGCGCCGGCACCGACCACGGCACCGCGTCCCCGGTGTTCCTCATCGGCGACCCCGTGAAGGGCGGCCTGTACGGGGAGGCGCCGAACCTCGGTCGGATCGGCACCGACGGCAACCTCTCCTACGGGGTCGACTTCCGCTCCGTGTACCAAACGATCCTGGATGACCACCTGAAGGTGCCGTCGCGCGAGGTGTTCTCCACCACGTTCGACCGGATCCCCTTCCTGAAGGCCGGGTAGGTGGCCGGCCTTCGGCCGCCGCACTAAATGTCCGCCTTCGCGCTGCGGGTGGCTGCCGTGGTGGCGAGCCTGCTCGTGCTCTTCGGCGGCTGGGGCTACGCCGCGACCCACGTGAAGAACCCGAACGCGCCGCTGAAGCCCCCGGTGCCCGGCGCCGTCGTCGTCGAGGCCGCGCCGAGCGCGGCACCCACGCCGATCCCTTCGCTCCTGAACCGTCCGGCGCTGCGGCTCCCCTCGTCCTCCCCGGGGCCCGTGTTCAACCTCGCGCCGGCGGTCCAGACGACGGCGCTGCCCCGGATCACCATCACGCACGTCTCGTGATCCTCGGCGTCCCACCCGAGATGCTCACCTGGATCGCGGCCCGGGCAACCGGGCTGGCGTCCTACTTCGCGCTCTGCCTCGCGGTGCTCTCCGGGATCGCGCTCCGCACCTCGCTGCTGGACGTGCTCGCCACCAACCGCGCGCTCCGCGCCCTGCACGACTTCATGTCGCTGATCTGGTTGCCGCTCGGCGCGGCGCACGTCGTGGCGCTCTTGCTCGACAAGACGGCCCGCATCGGGATCGACGACCTGTTCGTGCCGTTCCAGACCGAGTACGGCCAGCTCGCGATCGGGCTCGGCACGATCTCGCTCGATCTCGTCGTGCTCATCGGTCTCACGAGCTTGCTGCGCGACCGGATGAACCTGAAGGTTTGGCGCTGGATCCACCGGCTCTCCTATCCGATGTTCGTCGTCACGTTCCTGCACGCGGTGTGGTCGGGCACCGACTTCGCCGCGCCGATCGTCTCGTCGATCTCCTGGGCGATCGCCGGCGGCATCGCGCTGCTCGGAGTGTCGCGCATCGTGTTCGGGCGGCTGCCCGACTAGGCCGGCGGGCGCTCCTCCGCGCGCGCGGCGGGATCCACCACGTACCCTCCGAGCGGCGACCACAGCGCGAACGCCGCCGCGGATGCGACCGCGGCCAGCCCGCCGCTCACCATCGCGAACTCGGGCGACACGAGGGTGCCGACTCCACCAGCGCGGACCTGCCCCATCAGAGGGCCACTGTTCACCGCGAGGCTGTAGATCGAGGTGAGGCGGCCGCGCATCTCGTCGCGCACCACGCTCTGCAGGACCGTGTTGCGGATGATCGCGCTCACGCTGTCGGCGCCGAAGGCGAACGCGAGGAGCGCGAGGCCCGCGGGGAACGCCGTGGCGAGGCCGAAGGCGGCGATGCCGAGGCCCCAGGCGACCACCGCGACGACCACGGCGTAACCCTGGCGACGGATGCGCGACACCCATCCCGACGTGAGCACGGCGAGCAGCGATCCCGCCGCCGGGGCCGCGAACAGCAGGCCGACGCCCTCCGGGCCGACCCCGTACACGCGGTCCGCGTAGTACGGGAGCAGCGCCAGCGGGGACGCGAAGGCCAGTGCCAGCACGTCGATCGCGAGCGCCGAGCGCAGGACCGCGCTTCCCCAGACGTAGCGGAGCCCTTCCGAGACCGCGACGAGCGCGGTCGTCCTCGCGGCGCGCGCCTGCGGCGGCGCCGTCACGCCGAGGATCCCGGCGATCGAGCCGGCGAGCCCGAGGCATGACAGCCAGTACGCGCTCGAGATGCCGAACGCCGCGATCGCGACGCCGGCGATGGCGGGCCCGGCGATGGCGCCGATCTGGAACAGCGAGTAGTTGAGGGTGACCGCCGCGGCGAGCATCCGCCGCGGGACGAGCGTCGGCATGAGCGAGCCGCGCACGGGATGGTCGATCGCGCCGAAGGCGGCCGAGACCGCGGTCAGCGCGTACAGGATCCCCACCGTGATCGCCCCGACCTGGGTGAGCAGCGCGATGATCGCGCCGATGACGAGCGCGCTCGACTGCGTGATGAGGAGCAGGCGGCGGCGGTCGTACCGGTCGGCGAGCACGCCGCCGGCGAGCGTGACGAGCAGGATGGGCACGAGCTGGAACAGCCCGATCAGCCCGACCTGGAACGACGACTGCGTGAGCAGGTAGATCTGGTAGGGCAGCGCCACCTGGCGGAGCTGGGTCCCGAGCTGGCTGGAGACCTGTCCCAGGAACATCGCGCGGTACGAGTCCGACTCGCGGAGCGGCGAGAGGTCGGGCAGGATCCCCGCGGCGCGGCGCGCCCTCAAGCGGTCAGGAGCGAGGCGGCCGCGGGATCGAGCAGCCACTCGGCGGCCACCCGCCCCACCGGAAGCGCCGACGCGCGAGCGAGCGCGTCGGCCTTCGCCGCCCCGGTGCCGAGGACCACGATGCGTCCGGCGCCGGCGAGGGCGCGCAGCGTGAGCGTGACGCGGTCGGCGGGCGGCTTGGGCGAGCCGTGGACGGGCGCGACGAGCGTGGTCGCATCGAGCGCTGGGTTGCCGGGGAAGAGCGAGGCGGTGTGGCCGTCCTCACCCACGCCCAGGAGCACGAGGTCGAGCGGTCCCGCCGCGACCACCGGCTCGTAGCGCGCGGCGGCTTCCTCGGCCCCGAGCTCCCCCGGGATCCGGTGCACCGACGCGGGGTGCACCGCCGACAGGAGCGCCTCGCTGGCGAGCATGTAGTTCGCGTTCGCGGTGGGCGCGCAGTACTCGTCGCCGAAGAGGACGGTCACGCGCCCCCAGGGGAGCCGCTGCGGCGCGAGAAGCCGGTACGCCGCGAGCGGCGTGGTGCCGCCCGCGAGCACGAGGCGAGTGGACGGCCGAGCGCCGATCGTGGAGGCGACGATGGCGGCAGCCTCGGCGGCGACCGCGTCCGCGTCCGCGAGCACGCGCACGACGGTCGGCACTCAGCCAAAGCGCCGCCGCAGCCGCGGCAGGATCTCCTTGCCGTAAAGGTCGATCGCCCGAGCCTGGTCGAGGCCGGGCATGTGCAGCACGAGGTGCGTGAAGCCGAAGCCGACGTACTCGCCGATCCGCTCCACGTGCTCGTCCGGATCGCTCGAGACGATCCACCGGCTCGCGGCCTTCTCGGCCGGGAGCAGGTTCGCGCGGCGCTCCATCTCGCGCGGGTCCTCCACGCCGACCTTGTCCTCGGCGGGCAGGGCGAGGGCGGCCCAGTGCCGCGTGTCCTCGAGCGCGCGCCGCGCGTCCGGGTCGAAGGACACCTTGAGTTCGATCATCCGCTCGATCGCCGCCGGGTCGCGCTTTGCCTTGGCAGCGCCGTCCGCCACCGCCGGCAGCAGCGTGTCGGCGTAGAGCGCGCGGCCCTTGCCGCTCGTGCAGATGAAGCCGTCGCCGAGTCGGCCGGCGAGGCGGGCCGCGCTCTCGCCCGCCGCGGCGACGTAGATCGGCACCCCGCCCTCCGGCCGGTCGTAGATCGTGGCGTCCCTGGTCTTGAAGTACTCGCCCTCGAACGTGACCCGCTCCTCACGCCAGAGCCGGCGCATCAGCTCGATCGACTCGCGCAGCCGCGCGAAGCGCTCCTTCGAGTCGGGCCACGCGATCCCGACCGGGGATTCGTTCATCGACTCGCCGGTGCCGACGCCCAGGATCATCCGTCCGGGATACAGGCAGCCCAGGGTGCCGAACGCCTGCGCCACCACTGCCGGGTGGTAGCGGAACGTGGGCGTCAGCACGCTCGTGCCCAGCTTCGCGGTCTTGGTGCGCTCGCCGACCGCGGCCAGCCACGCGAGCGAGAACGGCGCGTGCCCGTCGGTGTGCTTCCACGGCTGAAGGTGATCGCTGACCATTACGCTTTGGAAGCCGGCGCTCTCCGCCATGACCGCGAGCTCGACGAGCTTGCGTGGCGCGAACTGTTCGGCGGAGGCCTTGTACCCGACCACGAGCATCGTCGGCAGAATAGCCGGGATTGGTGAGCACGCCTACGTGAAAGCGCACGTTTCTCCCGTCGCAAATGCCGCGCACATCCGCAACGTGGCGATCATCGCCCACGTCGACCACGGAAAGACCACCTTGGTCGACGCGATGCTGCGGCAGAGCCACATCTTCCGCGACAACCAGCAGGTCGCCGAGCGCGTGATGGACTCGAACGCGCTCGAGCGCGAACGGGGCATCACGATCATGGCGAAGAACACGGCGATCACCTACGGCGGCATCAAGATCAACATCGTCGACACGCCGGGCCACGCCGACTTCGGCGGCGAGGTCGAGCGCGTGATGGGCATGGTCGACGGCGTGCTGCTGCTGGTCGACGCAGTCGACGGCCCCATGCCGCAGACGAAGTTCGTGCTCCGCCATGCGCTCCAGCGCGGCCACCGCGCGATCGTCGTCGTGAACAAGATCGACCGGCCGCAGGCCCGGCCCAACCACGTGCTCAACGAGACGTTCGACCTGTTCCTCGACCTCGGCGCCACCGAGCAGCAGGCCGAGTTCGTAACGGTGTACACGAACGCGCTCACCGGGTCGGCCGGCCTCGACCACCGCCACCTGGGCCCGAGCCTGGAGCCGCTGTTCGAGGCGATCGTCGAGCGCATCCCGCCGCCGGTCGCCGACCGCGAGGGTGCGGCGCAGATGCTCGTCACGACGACCGTCTACGACGACTACAAGGGCAAGATCGCGATCGGCCGGCTCCAGCGCGGCACGCTCCGCAAGGGCATGAGCGTCGCGCGGATCGGGCACGACGGGTCCGTCGCGACCTCGAAGATCACCGCCCTCTACACCTTCCAGGGCCTCGCCCGCGAGGAGGTGGACGAGATCGGCGCCGGCGACGTGCTCGCCCTCGCCGGGGTCGCCGACGCCGGGATCGGCGACACGATCGCCGACGCCGCCGCCCCCGAGGCGCTCCCGCCGATCAAGGTCGAGGAGCCGACGCTGCGGATGACCTTCGCCGTAAACACGAGCCCCTTCGCCGGGCGCGAGGGCACGCACGTCACCAGCCGCAAGCTGCGCGACCGGCTCTTCAGCGAGCTGGAGCGCGACGTCGCGCTGCGGGTGGCCGAAACCGACTCCCCCGACACCCTCATCGTGAGCGGCCGCGGCGAGCTGCACCTCGCGATCCTGATCGAGAACCTGCGCCGCGAGGGCTACGAGCTCCAGGTCTCCCGCCCCGAGGTGATCGAGCACACGGAGAACGGCGAGCGGCTCGAGCCCTACGAGCAGCTCGAGGTCGAGGTCTCGCAGGAGGCGCTCGGCGCGGTCGTCGAGCTCGCCGGCACGCGGCGCGGGACCCTCATCGACCTCAAGTACCACGAGGACGGCTCCGCCCACGGCGTCTGGAAGATCCCGACGCGCGGCTTGCTGGGCTTCCGCCAGGCGTTCCTCACGGCCACGCGCGGCACGGGCGTGATGAACACGCTCTTCGCCGAGTACGCGCCGCACGCCGGCGCGATCGCCGGCCGCCAGTTCGGCTCCCTCATCGCGTGGGAGGACGGCACGGCGAACAACTACGGCCTGAACGCCGTGCAGGACCGGGGCACGTTCTTCATCGGCCCCGGCACGGAGGTCTACGAGGGCATGGTCGTGGGGCAGCACATCCGCGACCGCGACCTCGAGGTGAACGTCGTGAAGACCAAGCACCTCACCAACATCCGCTCGAGCACCTCCGACATCGCGGTGAAGCTCGACGGGACGCGCGACCTTTCGCTGGACGACGCGATCGAGTTCCTCGCCGAGGACGAGCTGCTCGAGGTCACCCCCAAGACGTTCCGGATCCGCAAGCGCCTGCTGTCCAAGCAGGACCGCGACCGGCTCGCCGGCCAACGCAAGAAGGGCCAAGCGGTCTAGCAAGCCTCTTGCTATTTACTCAGTGTCCTGAGTAAACTTACGAGCGATCGTGAGTAATTCGGAGTACCGCCGGGGCGCCTTCGCCGTGCTGCTCGGGCGCCTCGGCGAGACTCGCCGCCACATCCAGGCCGTCGGCGGACCGCGCCAAGTCGGGAAGACGACGCTCGTGCGGCAGGTCGTTGCCGCGGCCCGCCTTCCGTCACACATGGTCTCGGCGGACGACCCTGCCCTCCGCAATCCGTCGTGGCTCGCCCAACAGTGGGAGGTCGGCCGGATCCGCGCCAAGGAGAACGGACGAAAGGGCGCGGTCCTGGTGCTCGACGAGATCCAGAAGGTCACAGGCTGGTCTGAGACGGTGAAGCGCCTCTGGGACGAGGACTCCGCGCAGCGGGTCCCGCTGCGCGTGATCCTGCTGGGGTCCGCCCCGCTTCTCATGCAGCGCGGCCTCGCGGACAGCCTCGCCGGCCGGTTCGAGCTGCTCCGGCTTGGCCACTGGTCTTACGCGGAGATGCGCGCTGCGTTCGGGTGGGACCTCGACCGGTTCGTCTATTTCGGCGGCTATCCCGGCGCCGCGGCGCTTGTGGGCGACGAGGCGCGCTGGCGCTCGTACGTACTGGACTCGCTCGTCGAGACGACTCTCTCGCGAGACGTCCTGCTCCTGAGCCGCGTCGACAAGCCGGCGCTTCTCCGGCAGCTATTCCGGCTGGCCTGTGAATACTCCGCACAGGTGGTCGCGTACACGAAGCTGGTCGGCCAGCTCCAGGATGCCGGCAACACCGTCACGCTCGCGCACTACCTCGAGCTCCTTGCCGGCGCCGGCGTCGCGACCGGGCTTGAGAAGTACTCGGGCTCGCGCATCCGCCAGCGCGGATCGAGCCCCAAGCTCCTCGCGCTGAACACCGGGCTCGTGAGCGCCATGCTCCGCGTTCCGTTCAAGGAAGCGCGCCGCACGCCCGAGGTCTGGGGACGGCTCGTCGAAACCGCGGTGGGATCGCATCTCCTCGGTGGATCGACCAGTCCGCAGGACGTGCTCTATTGGCGGGATCGCGGCCGCGAGGTGGACTTCGTGGTGCGCTCCGGGCACTCGCTCGCCGCAATCGAGGTCAGCAGCGGGCGCCGGAAGGACGGACTGCCCGGCGTCGCTGCGTTCCGAAAGGAGCACCCGAGTGCGCGCCCGCTGCTCGTCGGCTGCCAGGGGCTCCCGCTCGAGGAATTCCTTGCCGCCGACCCACGCGGCGTCATCACGCGGTAGCGATCGGCGCATCGCTACCCCCAGAAGCAACCATGGGGATCGCGGTCGACTTCGTCCAATAGCCGCGGGAGCGGAGCCGGTGGCCAGTCGCGGTTGCAGCGCTCCCAGCGCCCTGATGCCCGCATCCAGTCGAGCGTCCAGCCCGATGTCGAGTGCACGAGCCGCGCGATGGGCTGCGAGGACCACTCCCTGTCTTGCGGATGCCATGGCGCCCGACGCGCCACGATCGTCACCGCCGAACCCCGCCATGCAAGCTCGTAGCGAACCTGGTCGCGCGGGGGCGACCGCCTCTCGAGCATCGCGCCGATCAGACGCTCGGCGATTGCCTTCTGATCCACGGCGATCGGTCCGGGCACGGCCAAAGCCTAGACACGCCTTGCATGGGGCGCCCTTGACGTTCGAACGCGTGTTCCATATGGTCCAAGGCCATGCGAACGTCCGTTCGGTTCCCGGGGCGCACCAGCCTCGAGCAGATCCTCGACGGGTTCGCGCGCGACCCCGCGTTCATGGAGGACGTCGCCCGCTGGGAGGTCGAGCCCGCGCGCGGGCCGCGCTACGCGCCGTTCCCGGCGTGGCTGGACTCACGGATCGTCGGCGCGCTGCGGCGGCGCGGCATCGAGGCGCTCTACAGCCACCAGGCGGCGGCGCTGGGCGCCACGCATGCGGGACGCCACACGGTCGTCGTCACGCCGACCGCCTCCGGCAAGACGCTCTGCTACGACCTGCCGGTCGTCGACGCGATCGCGAAGGATCCCTCCGCCCGCGCGCTGTACCA
>VGPA01000034.1 GCA_016875665.1 Chloroflexota bacterium
TACTTCGACTTCGAGACGGGCGAGCCGCGCCGCATGGGGACCGGGATCCCGCGTCTGCGCGTGGGCGAGGAACGGGTCTGGGGGTTCGAGATCTGGTGGCGACCCGATCCCGAGCAGGCCGGCATGACCGATGAGGACAAAGCGGAGCTCGAATCTTCGCGGCGTCTGCTGAGAGGGCTCATCCGCGACACGCGACGCCAGCCGCGCTTCAGCGGCGGCCGCCCGCCGATCACGCTCTAGAAGGACGGACCGCTCCCCCTAGAATCGTCCTTCCCCGGCGACGTAGCCAAGTGGTAAGGCAGAGGTCTGCAAAACCTTCATCGCGGGTTCGATTCCCGCCGTCGCCTCAGTGAGCAAGAGCCCGTGAATACGGGCTCGCGAGCGACCCGGCCCATCACCGAAGACCGGATCGCTCGCGCGAGTAGCCACATCCGTAGCCACAAACGGTCAGACAGCCCCGGCCATGCGCCGGTCCATGACGGACGCGACCCGACCGGTCGGCGCGTGACGAAGCCGTGCGTAGAACTTCTCGGTCGTCGCCGACCGGGTGTGCTCGAGGAGCGCGCTGATCTCGGCCATCGGCACGCCCTGCGACAGCAGGTAGGTCGCCGCGCTCGCGCGGAGCGTCTGCGGGGTCGCCCACTCGGGCAGCCCTGCCGCGTCCGCGAGCCGCCGGAAGCGCCGGTCGATGTCGGTGCCCGAGAACCCGCCACCGGGACGACGGCTCGGGCGGCTGTAGCCCGCGAACGAGTGCGTGGACGGCGGCACCCACTCGATCGCGCCGTAAGTGAAGACGAGCCCCTGCGGGTTCGACCACCGCGACCCGGCGAGCAACTGCTGCTCTTTCTGACGGACGCGCCGCGCCTGAAGGTGAGGAACGATGAACGCGGGCATGTTGCATAAGGCGGTCATGCCAGGCGAGAGGCCTCGTCCTGTTCGACTTGTTGCGGCGGCGAGCGCGGTCGGCGTGCGAGCGCCGCAGGAAGCGGCGAGACTATAGGCAGCGCGTGCTCACAGACGCAGTACGGAGGGGTTCGGTGCGACTCGTTCGATCGGCCGCGATCCGGATCGGTGCCGTCGTTCTCGGCCTCGCACTCCTGCTCGCGCTCTCCGTGGCGGTCGACTACGCGCTCGGCGCGAACCGGATCCTGGACGTCACCAACGTGGAGGTGCCCGGGTCGGGGGACGGCTCGACCCTGCGCGCGTACGTCGCGCGACCGAGCCAAGGCGGTCCGCGCCCGATCATCCTGATGATCCACGAGTTCTACGGTTTGAACGGCTCGATCACCGGCAAGGCGGACCTGCTGGCGCGCGAAGGGTACTTCGTGGTGGCGGTGGACACGTTCCGCGGATCGACCACTTCATGGATCCCGCGCGCGATCATCCAGACGATCACGGCGAACCCGGAGGTGGTGAACCGGGACATCGATGCGGTGGCGCGATGGGCGAAAGCCCAGCCGGGCGCGGACCCGTCCCGTGTGGCCATCCTGGGGTTCTGCTACGGCGGACGCACCTCGCTTCTGTACACGCTGCACAACCCCTCCGTCGCGGCGACGGTCGTCTTCTACGGCAACCCCGAGACCGACGCGCAGAAGCTGAAGGTGATCAAAGGTCCGGTGCTCGGCATCTTCGGCGGCGCCGACGCCTCGATACCTTCGGGTCGGGTCGATGCCTTCCGTGCCGGACTCCAGGCCGCCGGGGTCCCGGGGCGGGTGACCGTGTACGACGGTCAGCCGCACGGATTCGTGGTCGACGCGGCGGGGGTGCAGGCGGGCGGCGCTCAGGCCCAGGCGTGGAGCGAAATGGTCCGCTTTCTCCGGGAGAGCCTGGTCGCGCCCCGCGCCGGCCTGGCGGCCGGCGACGAGCGCGCGGCCTCGTCGCCAACCGCGCTCTCGCAGGTGCTCGCGCTTGCGATCGAGCACCTGCGCAGCGCCCGCTCCCACGTGCACTGACCTCGATCGACGGCGAGGCGCTCGCTTCGGCGGGGCGCGAGGGTGACCGGCGCGGTCAGGGCGCGCGGCCGCGCGATCCGAGCGATGCGAGCAGCTCCGCCGTGGCCGACGCGGCGAGATCCCACTGGGACTCGGCGCTGATCAGCGCCGTCCGCAGCTCCGGCGGTGCCTCATAGGCTCCGAACTGCGGATGGTCCCCGCCCTCGATGACCCCGTAGCGCGTGTCATCGGGGAGCAGGGGGCGGGCCTGCCGAACGCCGTCGAGCGCCGCGTCGCGGGACCCGCAGACGGAGAGCACCCGCACGCCGCTCGTCCGCAGCGCGTCGTTCGATGGGTACGCGGCCCACAGGACCAGACCCGCGACCTCTCCCGGGTGGGCGGCGGCGTACAGCGAAGCGGCGACCCCGCCGAGGGAGTGCCCGCCGACCGCCCAGTGCCGGATCTCGGGGTGCGCCCGGATCACCGCGCTCGCCGCGTCGGACTCGAGGATCGCGAGGTTGAGGCGAACCGGGACGATCACGACCAGATGGCCGCGCTGCGAGATGCGGCGCGCCAGCGGCGCGTAGGCGCGGGCATCGACGCGGCCGCCGGGGTACACCACCAGGCCGGACGCGGGCGACCCACCCGACGCCGGCGTGAACGTGATCCAGCGTCCGGTCTCCACGCGCACGCGCTCGTCTGAGCGCAGCGCCGCCAGTCCCGCGGCGGTTGGGCCTGATGCCAGGAGCGCTCAGCCGAGGGAGCCGCTCGCTCCGAGCGCGAGCACGATCCCCGCGATCCTTCGCCTCACCGTCCTCACCGTCGCGCAGCGTCTCCCGGCTGGCGCCGGTCGGCCGCGATCTCGAGCGCCGCCCGAACGGGTCCGTCCGTGAGGATCCGCGCCCCGACCTGGTGGGCGAACGCGGCCGTCGCGCCGGGGCCGGCGACGGCGAGGGGGAGCGACGCCGCGGCCCGCTTGACCTTGCGCCGCACCTTGTCGAGGAGTCGCGAGTCGGTCGCGAAGACCACCACCAGCGCCGGTTCGACCGCCTGGGCGGCCACCTCGACGTCCTCGATCGGCGTGTCCTGGCCGAGATACGCGATCCGCCATCCGCGGCGGTGCAAGACCGCTCCAAAGGCGATCAGACCGAGCTCGTGCCGCTCGCCCGGCGCGCAGGCCAGGAGCGCGCGCGGCCCCGGCCCGCGCTCCCAGCCACTGGCCTCCGCCAGAAGCCGTGCGCGGATCGCGTTCGCGGCGACGTGCTCCTGCGCCACGGTGATCTCGCCCCGCGCCCAGCCTTCACCGATTCGCGAGAGCGCTGGGAAGATCGCGACCTCCAACGCGCGCTCGAGCCCGAGCGAGGCGATGAGCGCGTCGATCTCCGCATGAATCACCCGCTCCTTGTAGGAGCGCAAGGCTTTGTCGAACCGGCGCGCGGCGGCATCCAGCGCGCTCGAGGAAAGGGGCAGGGGATCCTGCGACGTGCCCGCGGCGATCCGGGCCGCCTGGGCCGCGCCGACCCCATCGCGGATGAGCTCCTTCATCCGCAGGACGCGCAACTCGTCGCCCTGGCTGTACAGGCGAAAGCCGCCCGCGCTGCGCACCGGCCGGAGCAGCCGATAGCGACGCTCCCATGCTCGGAGCAGCTCGGGTGAAACGCCGGTTCGCCCAGCCAGCGCCCCGATGCGCAGGACCGCGTCCTTCGCCGCCACGCCATCACTATACGTGGTCCGGACAATCCTTGGACAAACTATTGACAGACAGCCCGCCGCCGCCCATGCTTGATCCCGTTCCGTCGCGCGGCTTCCTGCCAGCGGTTGGCCTCGGGAGCGCGGCGGAGAAGGAGAGCAGCCGTGAGCCAACGCATCGTCGTCTCCCAGGTGGTCCCGCTGCCGCGGGAGGAGGTCTTCGACTTCTTCTCCCGCCCGGAGAACCTTGGACGCATCACTCCGCCCGACATGGGCTTCGTCCTGCGCAGCGGCGACGTGCAGATGCGCCGCGGCCTGCGGCTGTCCTACCGCGTGCGCCCCTTTGCGGGTTTGCCTGTCGGCTGGGTGAGCGAAATCACCGAGTACGCGCCGGCCAGCCGCTTCGTCGACGTGCAGCGCGAAGGCCCCTACGCATCGTGGGTCCACCGGCATGAGTTCTCCGACGAAGAGATCGGTGGGGCTCCCGCCACCCGGGTCACCGATACCGTCGACTATGACCTGCCGTTCGGAATCGTCGGCGAGCTGGCTCGCGGGCTCGTCCGCCGGAGGCTGGTCTCGCTGTTCGACTACCGTCGCCGGGCCGTGGAGCGGCTGCTTCCCGCGGTCGTCCGGCGGAACGATTCGCTGCGCGTCGTCGTCGCGGGGGGGACCGGCTTCGTCGGCGGGGAGATCGCGCGGGAGCTGCATCGGCGCGGCGAGCGGGTCACGGTCCTCAGCCGCTCGCCCGAGCGCGCGCGTGCCGAGCTACCCGACGGGGTCTCCGTGGTGAGAGCCGACGTGTCCGACGACGGCTCCCTGCGCGGAGTCATGGACTTTGCCGACGCCCTGGTGATCAGCCTCGCCTTTCCGAACTCCCCGATGGAGAACCCGCGCCGCGGCCACACCTTCGAGGCGGTCGACGCTGCGGGAACGGAGCGCCTCGTGGCGGAGGCGCGCCGCGTGGGTGTCCGGCGAGTCCTGTACGTCTCCGGTGCCGGCGCCGCACCCGACGCGAAGCGGCACTGGTTCCGCGCGAAGTGGCGGGCGGAGGAGGCCGTGCGGCGCTCGGGCCTGGAGTACACGATCCTGCGGCCGACGTGGGTGTACGGGCCCGATGACGTGGCGCTCAATCGCTTCCTCTCCTTCGCGCGGATCCTGCCTTTCGTGCCGCTGACCGGCGACGGGCGCCAAGCGCTCGCACCCGTGTTCGTCTCCGACGTGGCGAGGCTCGCCGCGGATTCGCTTCGCGACCCCGCGGCGGTCAGCGGCGTGTTCGAAGTCGGCGGGCCCCAGACGCTCACCATGCGCGAAATCATCCGCGTGGCCCTCCGCGTCGCCGGCCTGCGCCGGCCGCTCCTTCCCGCGCCCGCGCCCCTGCTCAAGCTCGCCGCGTGGCCGCTGCAACTCCTCCCCGCGCCGCCGCTCACGCCGGCAGCCGTGGACTTCGTCAACCAGCCCGCGACGGTCGACGTGGGGCCTCTGCTGGCGCGGATGCCACGCCGGCTCACGCCGCTCGAGGAGGGTCTCGGCACCTACCTCGGTGCCGCGAAGCCCGAAGCCGTGGAGGTCGCACGATGACGCTGCGCCTGGCAACCCTCAATGCGCTCCTGCTTGTGGTCATGCTCGTGCTCAACTCGCTCGCGAACCTGCTTCCGCTGAACGGCCGCACCACGGCCTTCATCTCGGACTCCTTTCCGCTCGTGTTCGTTCCGGCCGGCTACGTCTTCGCCATCTGGGGGCTGATCTACCTGGGGGTCACCGGGCTCGTCGGCTACGCGCTGACGCCCGCCGGACGCCGCTCCGTCCGCTTGGGTGCTCTCGGTATCTGGCTGCCGGTGAACTTCGCGGCGAACGCGCTGTGGATCCTCGCCTGGCACTACGGCGCCTACCTGGCGTCCCTGGTCCTCATGCTCACGATCCTCGTCTCGCTCAAGGCGATGCGCGCGCGCCTCGACGCGGTCGCCGGGGTGGAGCCGCCGAGCCGCCGCGACACCTGGCTGGTCCGAGCGCCGCTCAGCGTGTATCAAGGGTGGATCTCGGTCGCGACGATCCCGAACACCGCGGTCGTGCTGCTCTCCGCCGGGTGGAGCGGAGCGCCGTTCGCGCCGGAGGCCTGGGCCGCGCTGATGGTCGTGGTCGCCGCGGTGCTCAACCTCGTTATGGTGGTACGGCTCCGGGATGTCGCCTTCGGCGCGGTCGGGGTGTGGGCCTTGGTCGGCACCTTCGCCCAGCAGCAGATCGCGTATCCGCCGTTCGCCCTGCTCAGCCTCGGCGCCGCGGCGGTGATCGCGCTCTCTATCGCGGCGACCATGGCGCTGCGACCGAGGTCCGCGCGTGTAGGAGGTGCCGCGTGAGCATCCTGATCGCGACGATCCTCGCAATGACGGCGCTCGATGCGATCTGGCTCGGCGTGGTCGCCCGAACCTTCTACCGCCAGCACCTCGGAGCGCTCATGGCCGAGCGCGTGGACTGGATGGCGGCGGGCGCGTTCTACCTCATCTACGCCGGCGGCCTCGCGTTCTTCGCGGTTGCGCCCGGTGTCGAGTCGGGGTCACCCCTGACCGGAGCGATCCGGGGGGCCGCGTTCGGCTTTGTGGCCTATGCGACCTACGACCTCACCAACCAGGCGACCCTGCGCGGCTGGCCATGGATCGTGACGCTTGTGGATCTGACCTGGGGTGCGGTGCTCGGGGCCGCGGTCGGCGCGATCGCGACGCTGGCCGTCACGCGGCTCAGCTTGTGAGCGCCGGTCCGGGGACCGCTCGACGGTGAGCCTCTCGCTTTTCGTTTCCCTCGCGACCGCGCTCGCGCTCGGCGTGGCCGTGATCGCGCTGTGGCTGCTGAGCCTGCGGCTGCGCGACGCCTCGATCGCCGACGTGTTCTGGGGACCCTCGTTCGCGCTGGTCGTCGCCGTGGCGCTCGCGGTGGGGGGCGGTGGGCCGCGCGGTCCGTTCGTCGCCGTCATGGTCGGCCTGTGGGCGGCGCGACTCGCGCTGCACATCGCGGTACGGCGGCGCGGGCACGGCGAGGACCGCCGCTACGCGGCGATGCGGCGGCGCGACGCCGACGCATTCCGGTGGACCTCGCTGCCGAAGGTGTTCCTCTTGCAGGGCGGCCTGGCGTGGGTTTTGGGCGCGCCGCTCGTGGCGGCGATCCTCTCTCCCGAGCCGCTCGGCCCGCTTGACCTCCTCGGTGCGGTGGTGTGGCTCGCGGGGTTCGCTTGCGAGGCGGTGGCGGACGAGCAGCTGCGCCGCTTCCGCGCGTCAGGGGGACCGTCCGGGCGGGTGCTGGACACGGGGCTCTGGGCGTGGACGCGGCACCCCAACTACTTCGGCGAAACGGTGCTGTGGTGGGGCTTCTGGGTGGTCGCCTGCGCGGCCGGCGCATGGTGGACGGTCTGGTCGCCGTGCCTGGTCACATTCCTGCTGCTGCGCGTCTCGGGGGTGACGCTGCTCGAGCCGGACCTCGTCCAACGCCGCCCGGCGTACGCCGCGTACGCGCGCGCGGTTCCAACCTTCCTGCCGCGGCCACCCCGGCGCACTGGAGAGGGACGGCGGTGAAGATCGCGGTCGTCGGGTCGGGCATCGCCGGGATCAGCACGGCGCTGGCGCTCGCGCCGGATCACGAGGTCACCCTCTATGAGCGTGAGCCGGTCGCCGGGGGGCATGCCCACACGGTGGAAGTGTCCACCTCGGCCGGCAGCGTGCCGGTCGACGTCGGCTTCATCGTCTACAACGACGCGACCTACCCGACGTTCTCGCCGATGCTCGCCGAGCTGGGAGTCGCGACCATGCCGACCGACATGTCCTTCGGCTGTCGCTGTGCCGGATGCGGGCTTGAGTACAGCACGCGCGGCGCGACGGGCTTCTTCGCACAGCGGCGCAGGCTGCTCGATGCTGGGCAGTGGCGACTGCTCCTCGAGATTCGCGCGTTCTTCGCCGATGCCCGGCGGTTCCTTGCCGGCGGCGTCGGCGACGACGGTACGCTCGGCGCGTACCTCCAGGCGCGGCCGGCCGCATCCCGTCTCGCCGGGCACTTCCTTCTTCCGCTGGCGGCCGCCGTGTGGTCCACCTCGCCCTCCGAGGTGCGCCGATTCCCGCTGCTCTACCTCCTGCGCTTCCTCGACAACCACGGGCTCATCGGCTTCGACCGCGTTCTGCGCTGGCGCACCGTGGTCGGTGGGTCGCGCGAGTACGTCTCGCGAGCTCTCGCGCGGCTGCCGCACGGAGCCGTCCGCCTGGGCACGCCCGTCGTCGGGGTGCGCCCCGCGGATGAGAGCGCCGTGGACCTGGTGCTGGAGGGTGGCGCGGTGCGGCGCTACGAAGGGATCGTCCTCGCGACCCATGCCGACACCGCGCTGGGTCTGCTGAGCAACCCTTCGCACGCCGTGCGGCGCGCGCTCGGCGCGTTTCACTACACGACCAACCGGGTCGTGCTGCACACCGACGCGGGGCCGGTGCTGCCGCGGCGCGCGGATGCGCGAGCCTCCTGGAACGTGCGGATCGACTCGTGCGATGCGCGTGCGGACAAGCTCACGATGACGTACGACCTCACGCGGCTGCAGTCACTTCCCGGCGATGAGCGGATCCTGGTCTCGGTGAATCCCGCGCACGTTGATCCGACGCTCGTCCGACGAGAGTTCCTCTGGGCGCATCCGGCCTACGACTCGGGCACGCCGGCAGCGCAGCGGGCGGTCGAGCGCATCCAGGGCGAGAGCCGCGTCTGGTACGCGGGCGCGCACCTGGGCTACGGGTTCCACGAGGACGGATGCCGTTCGGGCGTGGCCGTGGCGCGCTTGGTGCGCGGCGCCTCGGCGCAGCGCGCGGCATGAGGTCGAGCCTGCTGGTCGGCACGGTCCGGCACCGCCGCGTCCGCCCGCGCAAGTACGATTTCACCCACCACGTCTACTACCTGGCGCTCGATCTCGACGAGCTCGACGCCGTGGGGCGCATGGTTCCGCTGCTGCGCTTCGAGCGGTCCGGACTGCTGTCGGTCCACGCCCGCGACCATCTGGGCTCCGACCGGATCAGCCTGGCGGACGGGGCGCGCGAGCACCTCGCGCGCGAAGGGTTCGATGCGGCAGACTGGCGGATCACCCTGGTGACCAACGCGCGCGTGCTCGGCTACTTGTTCAATCCCGTTTCCTTCTACTTCTGCCGCGACGCCTCGGGGGTCCTTCGCGTCGTCCTCGCGGAGGTCAGCAACACGCACGGCGACCGGTGCGTGTACACGCTCCGGCCGGAGGGGACGGGCGCGTTCGTAGCGGGCGCCCGCAAGCGAATGTACGTATCCCCGTTCATCGAGATGGACGCGGCCTACCGTTTCCACATTCGGGACGACGACGGCGGGCTCGTCGTGGCCATCCAGGAGCGCGAGCGATGCGGGGATGTGGACGCGCTCACGCTGTGGGCCGGCTTTCGCCTGCTCCGGCGGCCGCTCACGCAGGGAACGCTGCTGCGGGCGGCGCTGCGCCATCCCGTCATCACGCTGCAGACCATCGCGCTGATCCACCTGCACGCACTGCGCCTATGGACGGCGGGTATCCGGTTCGTCCGGTACCGCAGGCCGGCATGAGAAGCGCGATCGCGCGCGAGGCGGTGCTGGCCGCCGCCCGTCGCTGGGAGATCGGGACCCTCCGGGTGCTGCTCCCGGACGGGCGCGAGTGCGTGTTCGGGGGGAGCGCCGCAGGCGATGAGGCGACGATCGCGGTCCGCGGGGAAGCGGCTTTCGAGCGGCTGCTGCTGCGCGGGGAGGTGGGATTCGGCGAGGCGTATGTCGACGGGCTGTGGACGAGCCCTGATCTGATCGGCCTGCTCCGGCTGGCGGTCCGCAACCGCGCGGCGCTCGGCATGGCGCGCGGCTGGCTCCGCCTTCCCGCCCGCGCACTGGATCGGATTCGTCACATGCGGCGGCACAACAGCATCGCGGGCAGCCGCGCCAACATCCAGGCGCACTACGACCTGGGCAACGACTTCTACGCCCTGTTCCTGGACTCGACGATGACCTACTCGTCCGCCGTGTTCCCGTCCGAGGACGCCACGCTCGAGAAGGCGCAGCGGGAGAAGTACGCCCGCATCTCGCGGCTCGCGGAAATCAGGCCGGGGAGCCGGGTCCTCGAGGTCGGCTGCGGCTGGGGCGGATTCGCGCTTCATGCCGGGGCGGCGTACGGCTGCCGGGTCGATGCGATCACCATCTCGGCCGCGCAGCATGCGCTGGCCACGCGTCGCGTCGCCCAGGCCGGCCTGTCCGGGCAGGTCGACGTGCGGCTGGTCGATTACCGCGACGTGAAGGGAACGTACGACGCGATCGTGTCGATCGAGATGCTCGAGGCCGTCGGCGCGGAGTACTACGAGACGTTCTTCTCCACGCTCGATCGCGTGCTCGCGCCCGGGGGGCGTATCGCACTGCAGGTGATCACGGTTCCCGATCGCGCCTACGAGCGGCAGCGCCGGGGCACGAATTGGATCCAGCGCTACATCTTTCCCGGAGGGGTGCTGCCGTCGCTCGCCGCGATCGAGCGCTCGCTCGTGCGCACCGGCCTGGTCGTGGAATCGGTCACGGACATCGGAGCGCACTACGTCCGCACGCTCGCCGAGTGGCGTAAACGCTTCATGGTGCAGCGCGAGCACGTGCGTGCTTTGGGTCACGATGAGCGCTTCGTGCGAATGTGGGAGTACTACCTCGCGCAAAGTGAAGCGGGCTTCGCGACGGGCGTCACCCAGAATCTCCAGATCGCGCTGCGGAAGACGCCGTGAGGGCGGCGTCCGGCGCGACGGTCCTGGACGACACGGTGACCCTGATCGCCGGCGCGTCCGGCTACGTCGGGGCGCGGCTGGCGCGCGCGCTGCACGAGCGCGGCGCTCGGGTGCGCGCACTGGCCCGGCGTCCGGACGCG
>VGPA01000035.1 GCA_016875665.1 Chloroflexota bacterium
TTGAGGAGGATGGTTGCGAACGCGACGGCTCCCTCGCCGGTGGGGGCGAGGGTGAGCGGGCCGACGTCCAGTGTCGCGAGCGGCTGACCGGCGCGGGTGAAGACGAGCGGCACCGCGGCGAGCGTGAAGGGAAGCGCGATGAACCCCCCGCGCGCGGCGCGGAGCGGGCCGACGCCGGCGGCCATTCCGAGCAGGGCGACCGACATCAGCGCGACCGCGAGCGCGGCGAAGGCGCCCGGCGGGAGCAGCGAGATCGCGAGGATCCCGGCGAGCGCGACCACGACCTTCACCCGGGGATCGGCCCGGTGCAGCGGGCTCGTCCCCAGGACGTACCGGTCGAGGCCCGCTCTCACCGCCGCCGCGCGAGCACGCGGCTGAGAGCGAGCATGAGGACGAAGACGAGCGCGATGCCCGCGATGCCGGCGAGGGCCGTCGACGGAGTGCCCTCGACGCCCGGAATCGTGTAGTCGGGGAGGATCTCGTAGAGGGCGCCCTGGGCACGCTCGAGGAATCCGGTGTCCTCGGCCACCCGCTCCAGGCCGTCGGGGTCGGACGAGGCGAACACCGAGGCGAGCACGGCGATCACGGCGCTGACCGCGAGGGCGACCCAGATCCAGCTTCGCGATGCGCGTGCGGCGGCGGCGGTCACGACGCACCTCCGCGGGCGATCGTCAGGAGATCGGCGCGCGTGCCGGCGATGAAGCCGAGCGCGGCGGCCGTGATGAGCCCCTCACCCACGCCGATCAGCATGTGGACTCCGAGCATCGCCGGCAGGGCGATTGCGAGGTCGGTCGTGCCGGAGAGCGCGAGCTCGACGGCCATCAGGGCCGCGGCGGCAACGACCGACGCCCATGCCGCGATCGCCGCGGCCGGGACGCGCATGCGTGCTTCGCCCCCCGCGACCGCCGCGACCGCGCGATACAGGGCGTAGCCGCCGAGGGTTCCGACCACGCCCATGTTGAAGATGTTCGCGCCCATCACCACGAGGCCGCCGTCCTGGAACACGAGGGCCTGCACGCCGACGACGCACGCCATGACCAGCGTGCCGCCCCAAGGCCCCAGCAGGACCGCGGCCAGGACCCCGCCGAGCAGATGCCCGGAGGTGCCGCCCGCGACGGGGAAGTTGAACATCTGCGCCGCGAAGATGAAGGCCGCCATCACGCCGAGCAGTGGCACGGCCCGTTCGTCCAGCGTGCGGCTCACGCGGCGGACCGCGATCGCCACGACGATCGCCGTGAGCGCCCACATCGCGAGCGCGATGGCGGGGGAGAGGAAGCCGTCCGGCGCGTGAAGCGGCTGGGGTGCTGCGAGCATGTCGTGCGTCCTCCTCGTGTCCGGTCCATGCTACTGCGACAACTTGCAACATGCGGCCACCCGTAGGCTCGTTCCATGCGGCTCCTGCTCGGCGCGGCGCTCGCGCTCCTGCTCACCGGCTGCGGCGACCTCACGACCGGCAGAGGCGGGCACGTGGTGGAGGCGCACGTCGTCCGCGTCCTGGAGTCCGGCGTGCGGCCCGCACCGGGAACCCCGGACCAGCCCTTTCAGCGCCTGGAAGTCGAGGTCGACGGCGGCCTCTACCGCGGGGACCGGGCCACGCTCGAGTGGCGCGGGCGCGGGATGCTGAACGAGAGCGGACTGCTCGCCGCGGGGGACCGGGTCCTGCTCACCGAGGTGCGCAGCGGAAGCGAGCGCAGCTACGCGATCCAGGAGGTCGTGCGGCTCCCCGCGGTCGTGCCGTTCGCGCTGCTGCTCGTCGCGGCGCTCGCCGTCGTCGGCCGGATCCAGGGGATCGCCTCCATCGTCGGCCTCGCCGCGAGCGCCACGGTGATCCTGTTCGGCGTCGTCCCGGCCATCCGCTCCGGCGCGGATCCCGTGGTCGCCGTCCTTGTGGGGTCCGCCGTCGTGCTCACCGCCTCCGTCTATGTCGTCCACGGCGTCGGGCGCAAGAGCACCGCCGCCCTTCTGGGAACCCTGGTGTGCCTCGTTCTCGTGGGGGCGCTCTCGGCACTGGCGGTCGCGGCGGCGAAGCTGACGGGTCTCGCCACGGAGGAGGCCGTCTTTGTGGTCGTCGGGAGTCCCGTCCCGATCGACACGTCGCGTCTGGTTCTCGCCGGGATCGTCGTCGCCTCGCTCGGCGCGCTGATCGACATGAGCGTGGGCCAGGCGTCCGCGACGTTCGAGCTGGCCGGTGTGGACCCGTCGCTGCGCGGCCGGCGGCTGTACGACTCGGCGCTCAACGTGGGGCGGGACCACATCGGCTCGCTCGTGAACACGCTCGCCTTCGCCTACGCGGGCGCGTCGCTGCCGCTGATCGTGTTCCTCTCGATGGGCTACGCGCCGCTCGGGACCGCGCTCAACAGCGAGGAGATCGTCGAGGCGCTCCTGCAGGCGATCGTCGCGAGCATCGGGCTGGTGCTGTGCGTGCCGGTGACGACCCTGGTGGCCGTGGCTCTCGTCGGAGACGGCCACTCGGTCTGAAGAAAGCGACTTGAGAACGATTCTCATCTATGGCATCCTTCAGTCTACTGAGAATGAATCTCAGGATAGGAGGGATGTCGATGAACGGTCTCCGACGGCTTCTGGCCCTGGGGCTCGCCGCACTCCTTGTCGCGTGCGGTCTGCCTCTCGCTCCCGCGACCCCCGCCACTCCGGATGGAAAGGGATTCCTCCTCGTGGCGGATCCGCAAGCCGAGCGGATCTACTCCTACCGCCTCCCGGAGCTGGCGCTCGCAGGGCAGCTCGAGGGCGTCAAGTTCGGAGTCCACAACGGAGCCCTTGCGCTCGCAGACGGCCGGATCCTCTTCACGGACGACAAATCCGGCGAGCTGCTCGCGCTGCGTTTCACCGAGGACGGAAGGCCGTCGATCGCGCAGCGCGTGAAGCTGAGCGCGGGCGGCCGCATCGTGTGGTCGAGCATCGATCCTGAGGGGAAGTACTGGGTTGGCGCCTCGCAGCAGGACAAGACGACGTTCGAGTACGCGAACCTCGTCGATCTCGCCACGTTTACCAACACCGCGGTCGAGATCCCCATGCGCGCCGATGAGGAGCTCCACCCCGCGCTCGGCGGGAATCCCCTGACGATGACGGCGAGCGTCGGCGGCGAGGTGCGCACGTACCTCGTACGCGACTTGCTCGCCGGCCGGGTGATCCCGACCAGCACGGTCCAGGTCGAGACCGGGTCCCACGGGGCCGTGTTCTCCCCGCCGCTGAATCGGTTCTGGGTGACCACGCCGAAGGGCATGAACGTCGCCGACCTGCAGGAGGGGCGCCTTCGCACGCCCAGCCTGATCGCATGGGACGTCGACGGGCTCAAGGGCGGTCGCAACGCCCGACCGCGCCTGAGCGCCGACGGCGCGCGGATCTACGGGGTCCTCACCCAGCCGGCGGGCTCCCCCGAGCAGTGGGCCGAACAGCAGGTGGACCTGCACGTCATCGACGCCAAGGACGGCACGCCGCGCCGCTTCTCGATCGGCAAGGGCGTGGTAGGCAGCCGCTTCGGACTCTCACGGCCCTACCTGCTCACCTTCGGCGTCCATCCCGACGGCGACGAGGCGAAGCTGATCGACATCGATCCGTCATCCAAGACGCTCCATCAGATCGTCGGGCGTATTCCGCTCCAGGCGATGAGCAACGGGCCGACCAAAGGCGTTCCCACCGCAGGGCGAGAGGCGCGCTCGGGCACGATGACGCCCGACGGGCGTCTCGGGTTCGTCGCGAACGGCGGCGATGGGCGGGTCGCCGTCATCGACACCCAGTCGATGAAGGTGTCCGGGTCCATCTCCGTCCCGACGCCGCTGAAGTCCGGAGGCTTCCTCTTCGCGGTCCAGACCGGGGTCAAGCCCGCGGACCTCTTCCTTCGTTAATCCACCCCCCTCTGGAAGGTGCCGGCGCCTTGGTGCGCCGGCACCTTCCAACCCTTCTGGCCGTCATCGTCTTGTTCGGATCCGTCGCGTGCGCGTCCCGGCCTGCTCCGGCGGAGCGGCTGTCGATCGCCGTGTCGTTCCCCCTGCTCGCGGACCTGGTCGGGCAGGTGGTCGGGGAACGCGGCGACGTCTGGTCGATCGTCCCCGTGGGAGCGGACCCGCACACGTACGAGGCGACGCCGCGCGACGTGGCGCGGGTAACCCGGAGCGCCGCCCTCCTGTACGTCGGCGCGAGCAACGAGCGCTTTCTTGAGTCCGGGGCGTTCCGGCAGGCCGCGTCGGAGGCGGGCGTCATGCAGCTGGAGTACGCGAAGGCGATCGACCTGATCGTGCGGGACGTGGTGATCGATCACGGCGATCACGTCCATGACCTCCGGCAGGGCGATCCGCACTTCTGGCTCGATCCACACAAGGTCGTCGAGATGCTGGAGCCGACGCTGCGCCTCCTCCGCGACATCGACCCCGGGGGATCGGTTGACTACCGGCGGAACGCCGACCGGCTTCGGGAGCGCCTCCTCGCGCTCGACGCGTCGCTGCGCTCGTCGTTCGCCCGCATCCCCGCGGACAAGCGCAAGCTCGTCGTCTTCCACGACGCGTATGCGTACTTCGCCGCCCGGTACCACTTCACGGTCGTCGCGCATGTGCTGAAGCAACCGGGCGTGGAGCCCACGGCCCGCGAGATCGCCGAGCTACACGACCTGATTCGCCGCGAGCGGCTCACCGTCGCCTTCAAGGAGCCGCAGTTCTCCGCTCGCGTCCTGGAGCGTGTCGCGGCCGACCTGGGGATCACCGTCGCGGAGCTCTTCACCGACACGTTCACCGACTCGGTCACCGATTACTTCGCTCTGATGCGCGCCAATGAGCGCGCGATCGTCACGCACCTGCGCTGATTAGGTCCGCGCGCCTCTCCTCCGGCATCGGGCGCACAGCCCGTAGAAATCGAGCCGCGCGTGATCGACCTGGAAGTCGTGCCGCTCGTCGACCGAGCGGAGCAGCGGCCGCAGCAGCGCCTCGTCCAGGTCCTCCACGCGCTGGCATGCGGCGCAGACGAGGTGATGGTGGTGCTCGGGCTGGCACGCGACGTAAGCGGAGACGTGTCCGGCCCGCTCCAGCCGGCCGGCCATGCCCAGCTCGACCTGGTGCTCGAGCGCCCGGTACACCGTCGCGAGCCCGATGCGCGGATGGCGCGCGCGGAGCCGCTCGAAGAGCTCCTGAGCGGAGAGCGCCTGCTTGGCCGCCGCCAGCGCCTCGGCGACGACCACCCGCTGGGTGGTGAGCCGGCGACCGGTTCCGCTCATCCGGGCCGCGAGCGTGTTCGCCGTAGGCACCGATCCGAGTCTAGGGGCGCTCGGCGGGCCTTGCCGCCCCAACGCAAGACCGATTATCATTCTCAGCATGATGAGATCGTTCGTCGCGCTGCTTCTCGCGCTGTCCACGCTGGTCAGCGCTGCCTGCGCCTCGTGGAACCCGTTCGCCACCCCCGACGTGCTCGCGACGACCGGGGTGCTCGCCGACCTCGCGCGCAACGTCGCCGGCGACCGGCTGAAGGTGGCGTCGATCGTGCCGCCCGGCGTCGAGGTTCACGACTACCAGCCGCGGCCAGAGGACGCGCGCCGGGTGAGCACGGCGAAGCTCGTGCTGCTGAACGGGCACCACCTCGACGAATGGGCCGAGGACCTGGTCCGCGGCGCCTCGGCGCGGACGGTCGAGCTCACCAAGGGGCTCCCGGTGGTGGCCGACGATCCGCACCTGTGGTTCGACGTCCAGCTCGCCAAGCGCTACGTGGAGCGCATCCGTGAAGCCCTCACCGCGCTCGACCCGCAGGGTGCCGACGGCTTCGCGCAGCGCGCGCAGGAGTACGGGCGGCGCCTGGACGTGCTGGACGCCGAGATCAAGCGCAAGGTCGCGGAAATTCCGCAGTCCCGCCGCGTGCTCGTTACCTCCCATGACGCCTACGGCTATTTCGCGCGTGCGTACGGGTTCCGCGTCGTGGGCTTCGTGCAGCCGGAGGCGGGCAAGGACCCGTCGCCGGCGGCACTGGCCGCGCTCGTCGCGGATGTCAGGCGCGCGGGAGTGCCCGCGGTGTTCGCGGAGAGCGGCGCCTCCTCCAGGCTCACGGAGGCGCTGGCGCGCGAGGCCGGGGTCGCGCGGGTCGTCACGGACCTGCCTTCCGACGCCGGGGACCAGCCACCGGCCGACACGTACGTCGGCATGATGACGCTGCTGGTGGATAAGATCGTCTCTGCTCTGAAGTGATCGACATCCGCGGCCTGCGCGCTGGGTACGCGGACCGGCTTGTCTTTGACGACCTCAGTTTCGAGGTCCAGCGCGGCGAGCTCATCGCGCTCATCGGGGCGAACGGCTCGGGCAAGTCGACCCTGCTCAAGGTCATCGCGGGGGTGCTGCCGGCGCGCGCGGGCTCCGTGCAGGCGCTCGGTGCACCGGCGGGACGGGCGGCGAGCCGGATCGCGTACCTGCCGCAGGCCGAGCAGGTGCGCTGGGACTTCCCGCTTCTGGCGGAGGAGGTCGTGCTGATGGGCCGCATCCCGCGCCTGGGTGTGGGCCGCCGCGCGGGCGCCGCGGACCGCGCCGCCTCCACCCAGGCGCTCGAACGGGTGGGTGCCCAGCACCTGCGGCGCCGGCTCGTGTCGGGGCTTTCCGGTGGCGAGCGACAACGGATCCTCGTGGCACGCGCGCTCGCGGCCGATCCGGAGCTCCTTCTGCTGGATGAGCCCGCGACGGGCGTCGACCCCACCACGGAGGAGCAGATGATGGCCGTGCTGGAGGAGCTCGCGCGCGGCGGAAAGACGGTTCTCGTCTCCACGCACGACCTGGGAAGCGTCCTCGCCCACTTCCCGCGCGTGGTGTGCATGAACGGCGGGATCGTCGCGGACGGGAGCGCGGAGCTGCTCCGCGATGCGGACGTCCTGCGTCGCACGTACGGCGGCCACGCGCCGGCCGACGCGCACCATTGATGGAGAGCCTGCTCGAGCCGCTCCAGTACGGCTTCGTCCAGCGGGCGATGGCCGGAGCGCTGCTCGTCGCGCTTGTCTGCGCGAGCGTCGGGGTGTTCGTGGTCCTGCGGGGCCTTGCGTTCCTGGGTGATGCGGTCGCGCACGCGGCGTTCCCCGGCGTGGTCGGCGCGTTCCTCCTCCGGCTCGACCTCACGATCGGCGGGGCGGTCGCGTCGGTCTCGAGCGCGCTCGCGATCGGCTTGCTCGCCAGGCGGGCGGGGCTGCGCGAGGACACGGCGATCGGCGTCGTGTTCGCGGGCATGTTCGCGCTGGGTGTGGTGATGTTCAGCGCGATCAAGTCGTACACCGGCGATCTGCTCGGCGTGCTGCTGGGCGACGTGCTGGGCATCACCGATCAGCAGCTGCTCGTCGCGGCGGTCCTCACCGCGGTGATCGCCGTCTTGCTGACCCTCACCTGGAAGGAGCTGGTGTTCGTCAGCTTCGACCCGACGGGTGCCGAGGCGGCCGGGCTGCCGGTGCTGCGCTACGACGCGCTCCTCTTGGGACTGATCGGGCTCGCGATCGCGGTGTCCATCCAGCTGGTCGGCGTGGTGCTCGTGGTCGCCATGCTGGTGACGCCCGCGGCCACGGCGCGTCTCCTCGCGCGGGACATGCGCTCGCTCCTGGTCATCGCGCTCGCCGTCGCGGCCCTGTCCGGCATGCTGGGCATCGAGCTCTCGTACTTCCTCAACACCGCATCGGGTGGGACGATCGTGCTCGTCGCGACCGTGTGCTTCGCCCTCGCCGCTTTCGCGCGTGCGCTCCGCGCCCGCGGCCTTAACATGAGTGCGTAGTGGCCCTCATCACCGCCGACATGCCGATCGGCGACGTCACCTCCCGCTGGCCCGACACGGCGCGGATCTTCGCGCGGTACGGGCTGTCCTGCGCGTCGTGCGCGATCAGCAAGAGCGAGACGATCGCCCAAGGCGCCGCCGGCCACGGCGGCGGCCGCATCGACATGAACGAGCTGCTGCGCGACCTCAACACGTTCGCCGACACCGGCCGGCTCCCGGCGAACCTGCCGGAGGCCCGCGCGACCGCCGGGGCGCCGGCGGGCGTGCCGCGCGGGATGGCCGAGCAGAAGGGCGTGAAGCACGTCATCGCGGTCATGTCCGGCAAGGGCGGCGTGGGCAAGTCGCTCGTCGCCGGGCTGCTTGCCGCCGGGCTCGCGCGCGAGGGCTTCCGGGTGGGCGTGCTCGACGGCGACATCACGGGCCCCTCGATCCCGCGCATGTTCGGCGTGCGCGAGAAGCCGCAGCCGGTGGGCAAGACCCAGACGCTCAACCCGCCCCGCTCGCGCGGCGGCATCCCGATCATGTCGATGAACCTGCTGCTGCCATCCGAGGAGGAGGCGGTGATCTGGCGCGGCCCGATGATCTCGGGGGCGATCCGCCAGTTCTTCAGCGACGTCGCGTGGGGCGAGCTCGACTACCTGGTGGTCGACCTGCCGCCGGGCACCTCGGACGCGCCGCTCACGGTGATGCAGGCGATCCCGATCTCGGGCGTGCTCCTGGTGACCACGCCGCAGGCGCTCGCGACGATGATCGTCACCAAGGCCGTGAGATTGGTGAAGCAGCTGGGCGGCGACATCCTCGGCGTCGTCGAGAACATGGCCTACGTGCGGATGCCCGACGGCTCGCGCAACGAGGTGTTCGGCCCGTCGCAGGGACTGAAGCTCGTCATCGCTGCGAACGCACCGCTCCTGGCGAGCATCCCGATCGACCCCGAGATCGCGCGCCTCGCGGACTCCGGCGGCATCGAGGACTACGACGGTGCGGAGGCTGCCGAGCTGATCAAGAACTTCCTTGCGGTCGCGCCCGAGAAGCACCCCGCCGTGCGCGCCTGACCCTGGGGTCCGCCTGATCCGCGCCGCGCTGGCCACGGACCGCGCGGCGGCCTTCCTCTATGCCGCGACGATGCTCGGCAACGTCGTCTCGTTCGGCTACCAGTTCGTGATGGCGCGCCTCTTGCTGCCGGCCGAGTACGCGATCCTCACCGCGCTGTTCGGCTACCTGCTGCTGGAGTCCATCAGCACGCAGGTCATCCAGTCCGCGGCCGCGAGCCTCGCCGCGCGGTATCGCGCGCGCGGCGAGGAGGACACGCTGCACTCGTTCACGCTGCGGTGGCTGCGGCGCATCGCGCTCCTCGCGGGACCGCCGGCGCTCCTGATCGCGCTCGCGTCGGGGCCGCTCGGCGACCTCCTCGCGCTGCCGGCCCCGACCGTGGCGCTGCTCGGGCTCACGCTCCTGACCACCGCGCTCCTCACGTTCACGCAGGGACTCCTGCAGGGACTGCGCACCTTCGGGTGGCTGGGCGCGGTTCTGCTGGCGCAGGCGGTGGGGCGCCTCACGATCGGGGCGGCGCTGGTGCTGGCCGGCGGGGGCATCACCGGCGCCTTTGTCGGCGCGTCCTCGGCGCCGATCATCGGCCTCGCCATCGCGCTCTTCGCGCTCCGGCCGCTGCTGGGCGCCGCGCGCGCCGCGCACAGGGAGGCCACCGTGGGGGCAGACGCGAAGAGCACCCAGGCGGGTCGGGAGACGCGGTTCTTCCTGCTCGCCGCCGTGGTTCTGCTCGCGTACGCGGCGCTCACGAACCTCGATGCCGTCCTCGCGCGGCCGCTGCTCGGGGCCGACGCGGCGGGCGCCTACGCCGGCGCGATCACGCTCGGCAAGGTGATCCTGTTCGCACCGATCGCGGTCGGGTTCATCCTTCTGGAGCGCACCGCCCGCGCGCACGCGCGGGGCGAGGAGACCGAGCGGGCGCTTCTGATCGCCCACGGCTTCGTCCTGGCCTCCAGCGGCATGGCCACCCTCGCGTACCTTGTCGCGCCCGCATTCTTCGTCGGCATCGTGGTCGGCTCGCAGTATCCGGGCGCGGTCGCGCTCGCGGGTCCCTATGCGATCGCGGCGCTCGCGAACGCGCACCTCTCGATCTGGATCGCCTACTTCGTGGGGCGAGGGACCATGCGCGTGGGCTTCGTGCTCGCGCTCGGCGTCCTCGCCGAAGCCGCGCTGCTTGTGGGAACCGCGCGCGACGCGGAGACGATGGTGCACGTGGTGCTCGGCGTCGCGCTCGCGATGCAGGCCGCGGCGATCGCGACCTTCTTCCTGCAACGGCGGCGGTGAGCGCTCCGGTCGCCGCGGCGCTCGTGGCGACCGGGCTGCTGTCGCTCGGCGGCGCGTTCCAGGCGCTCGGCGGCGGCCTTCCCAATCTCCCGCTCGCCCTTCTGGTTGCCGGCGCGCTCGGCGTACTGATCGCGTCGCCGCGCGCGGGGGCCGAACGGCTTCTCGACCTTGCGGGCCCGGTCCTTGCGGCCCCGGTCGTCCTGCTCGCGGCCGCCGCGCCCGCGCTCGTGCCGCCGCCCGTCAGCCTTGCCGCGTTCGCCGCGCTCGTGCGCTT
>VGPA01000036.1 GCA_016875665.1 Chloroflexota bacterium
GGCCGCACGAGGCGAGGCATCAGGGAGCGGCGGGGCAGCGGGCCCTCGAGCGCGCCGAGCGCGCGCGACACCGCCCGCAGGTCGGCGAGGCGGACGCTGCAGGCGGAGCAGGCGTCGAGGTGCGCGGCGACCGCATCCCGGGCCGCGGGAGCGAGAGCTCCGTCCGCGTACGCGGACAGGTCGGCGATGGGGTGGGCGGTCATCTCTCGCTCCAACGTCGGGTCCGGCTCACGGGTTCCCTCATCCTGCGGCACTCCGCCAGCCTTTCGCCACCAGAAGGTTGCGCACCGCGAGGCGGCCCCGGTGGATGCGCGACTTGACCGTGCCGAGCTCGACCGCGGTGATGCGGGCGATCTCCTCGTAGTCGAAGCCGTCGACGTCGCGGAGCAACAGCGCCGCGCGCTGCTCGGGCGGGATGGCGGCCAGCGCGGCCTCCACCTGAACGAGCGCCTCCCGGTCGCCCGCGATCTCCTCCAGGGCCGGGCCGCCCGCGGCGGGCTCCGCCCATCCGGGCTCCTCCTCCTCGGTCGGCTCGAGCGGCAGCTCGCCCTTGCGGCGCCGCGCGCGGATCATGTCGAGCGCCCGGTTGGTCGCGATCCGGAAGAGCCACGCGCGGAACGCCGTGCCTTCGAACGAGCCCATCGATTTCCACGCGGAGATGAACGCGTCCTGCACGACGTCCTCCGCCTCGGTCGGCCCGACCATCCGCGCGACGTGGCGGTAGAGCACGCGCTCTTCGGCGCGCGCGAGATCCTCGAACGCGCGGGAGTCGCCGCGCCGCGCCTTGTCGATCAGCTCCTCGGTCACGCGGCCATGATGACGCGGCGCTACCTTTGCCGCATGGAGCGGGGGTCGGACCGTGACCGCGCACGCTGGGCGCGCCACGCCAAGCTCGCCGCCGCGACGGCCAAAGCCGTCGGCGACGCGATCGTCCCCCACGACATCCAGATCGTGACCCATAAGAAGGGTCGCGCGAACTTCGCCACCGCCGCCGACCACGCCGCGGAGGCGGCGATCATCGCGCGCATCGAGGCCCACGATCCGGGTGTCCCGATCCTCGCGGAGGAGCGGGCGGACGACTCCCTCCGCGGCGCCGAGCGCCTCTGGGTGGTCGACCCGATCGACGGGACGCTGAACTTCAGCCGCGGCGTCCCCTTTTATTGCGTCGCGATCGGCTACGTCGAGAGCGGCCGGGTCCGCGCCGGGGCGGTCCACGCCCCGCGGACCGGGGAGACGTTCGTCGCCTCGGACGGCGGCGGGGCGACGTGCAACGGGACGGAGATCAAAGTGTCCACCGTGAAGACGGTCGGCGAGGCCTTCGTCGTGGCGAGCCTCGGGATGAAGGAGGCCACCAGGAAGGACACGCGCTTCGGCCAGCTCAACTCGAACGCGACCCGGCTGCGCGTCTTCGGCTCCGCGGTGCTCGAGATCTGCTACGTCGCGATGGGCCGGATCGACCTCATCGTCCATTCCGCGCTCCAGCCCTGGGACCTCGCCGCGCCGTCGGTCATCGCGCGCGAGGCCGGGGGGAGGATCGTGTCGCTGCGCGACGGCGGCGAGCCCGTGTGGCACGAGCCGCGTGTCATGATCGGCAACCCCGCGCTGGTGAAGGACGCCCTCGCGTCGCTGCACCTGGTGAAGCCGGAGAAGGCGAAGGCGGAGCAGCCCCGGCTCATCCGGTAGCGGACAATTGAGTGGGCCGGAGTACGCCAACGGCAGAGCGAAGCGTTTCAAAAACGCCACAGTGCGGGTTCGAATCCCGCCTCCGGCACCGCGGCTCCTCGTCAGCGGGATCTCACCCACCCGGCGGCACGCTCGCGCGGATGAACCGCGCCACCTCGTCGACGAACGGGCGCCCGAGCAGCGCGGCATCGTTGTGGTCGGCATCGGGAACCAGCACGAAGCGCTTCGGCTCGGCGGCCAAGTCGAACAGGCGGCGGCTGTGCTCGGGCGGCACCACGCGGTCGACCGCACCGGCGACGACGAGGACCGGGCAGGCGACGGAGCCGATGCGCTCGTTCGAGGGGAACGGATCCATCAGCAGCAGCGGGTGGACCGGCAGGTAGGGGTAGTGGTGCCGCCCCACCTCGGCGAGCGACGAGAACGGCGAGCGGAGCACGAGCGCGGGCGGCGGGCGCTCGGCGGCGAGGGCCACCGCGACCGCGGCACCGAGCGATTCGCCCAGGTACACGACGCGCCGCGGGTCCACATCGGCTCGCGACTCGAGATAGGCGCGCGCCGACCGCGCGTCCCGCAGCAGCCCCTCCTCCGACGGCGTCCCGGGATTGCCGCCGTAGCCCCGGTAGTCGAGCAGGAGCACGGCGAACCCCTCCGCCGACAGCGCGTCCACGAGGGGCGCGCGGTCGGAGCGGTTGCCCCCGTTGCCGTTCATGACGAGCACGGTGATCCGCTGCGCCGACCTCGCCGGTACGAACCATGCGCCGAGCAGCAACCCGTCGGCCGTGCGCAGCGCGACATCCTCGCCTCCGACGAAGCGGCTCGCTGCGGAGCCCACCGATCGGCCATCCGGGAAGTACAGGAGCGCGCGCTGCTGGGACAAGAGGACGACCAGCACGATCAGGACGGCGATGCCGGTCAGCGCGAGCATCGCGAGGGTCTCCGAGCGCACCCGCTTACCGGCGATCCGCGGGCGCTCGAACGCCCGGCCCGGCTTGATCGAGGCGCCCGCCCGCGCGGCGTTCGTGCATCATGGCCGTGCGCGCACGGAGGGCGGGATGCCCGGACTCGTCGCTGCTTTCCTCACGGCGTTCGGGAACGCGAAGAGCCTCCTCGTACCCACGGCCGCGCCGGAGCAGCCGTGGCCGGGACTGGCGCTGGGCGCCGCGCTCGTCCTGCTGGCGCTCGCGTGGGCGCGCGCGGGCGCGCACCTCACCGCGATGGAGCTCGGCCTCGAACGCAGGCGCGCGGGCCGGGCCGCCCTTGTCGGCGGCATCGCCGCGCTCGCGCTCGGCGTGGCCGCCCTCGGCGCGCTCCGCGCGCCGGCCCTCCTCGGAGCCCAGCCGATCGGATACTTTCCCGCCACCGAGATGACGACGGAAGCGCTGCTGCTCCGTGCCTTCGTGCTCATGCCACTGGACACCGCGATCCCAGAGGAGCTCGCGTTCCGCGGGGTGCTGCTCGGATGGCTGCGCCGGCACGGGGATGCGCTCCGGGCCGCGGTCGCTTCCTCGGGAGCGTTCGCGCTCTGGCACATCGTCATCGTCGCCGCCACGGTGCCGATGACGAACACGCCGAGCGATCCGCTGCTGGCGGCGCTGACCGTGACGGGCGCGCTGATCGCGGTCTTCTGCGGCGGCCTCTTCTTCTCCTGGCTCCGCGAGCGCACCGGCAGCCTTGCCGCCCCGATCGTGGCGCACGCCATCTTCAACGCCACGCTTCTGGTGGGTCTTGCGGCCGCCTGAGCATCACCCGATGCCAGCGAGCGGCCGCGGACCCGAGGGCCCGCGCGGGCGCCGCGGACCGCGTCTGGTGCTCGTCGCGGGGCTGGTCATCCTCATCCTCTGGACATCATGGATCAAGCCCGCCGGGCAGGCGGCCATCCTCGTCGGCGACATCTACGGGGAGCAGCTGCTCGGCGCGAACGTCGCGGCGCTGATCACGCCCGAGCCGCGGATCGCCGAAGGCAGCGGGACGTTCGCCGGCGCGACGATGCGCGTGACCACGTGGCGGCCGGGATGGGGCGACCGGCATCCCGCGATCATGCTGGTCCCGGGCGCGTCGCCCCGCGGGAACGAGGAGCCGGCCCTCCGGCGCTTCGGCGTCTCGCTCGCGCGCGCCGGATACCTGGTGCTGCTCCCGGAGCTCCCCTTCCTGAAGGAGGGCCGCTTCGACGAGGCGGGGGCGGCCCAGATCGACGCGGCTTTCGCCCATACGCGCGGGCTGGCGGAAACGCGGGATCGGAGCGTGGGAGCGTTCGGCATCTCGGTCGGAGGCGGAATGATGTTCGTCGCGGCGGGCCGCGACGGCTCCGCGCTGCGCGACGCGGCCTTTCTCTCCGTGCTCGGCGCGTACTACGACATCGACACGTACCTCGCCAGCCTCGCCAGCCGCACGCAGCGCTTCGGCGGACGCGACGCACCCTGGGAGCCGAGCGCCGAGGCGCAGGAGCGGCTTCCGCTCGCGGCGCTCGACCTCGCGCCCGTCTCGGAGCGCGACGCGGTGCGCCGCGCCCTCGCACCCGCCTCCTACGACGAGGCCCTCCGCCGGATGCTCGCGCTGCCGCCCGCCACGCGCGCGCGCTTCGACGCGGTCTCGCCGGAGCGGGTCTGGCAGCGCATTGTGCCGCCGCTCTACTGGATCCACGACCCGGAGGACGCCTTCGAGCCGCTCGCGGAAGCCGAACGTGCGGCGGCCGCGGATCGGGACGGCCGCATGGTGCTCGTGGTGCCCAGGCTGGTGCAGCACGCGGTCCCGTCCGGCGACGAGGCGAGGGCCCGCGGGCCGCTCTTCGTCGTCGGAGAAATCTGGCAGCTGCTCAGCCTCGCCTTCGAGATCCTGCGGACCGCGGGGTAGCGTGGTCCGAATGGACGGCCATCGTGCCGGATTGATGCTGAACGCGGCGATCCGACTGTGCATCGTCTACTTCCTCGCGGAAGTGATGCTCAATCAGGATGATCCCCGCTTCGCAGGCAAGGCCATCCCGGTGCGCAACCTGGTCATCGTGCTCACCTTCAGCATGCTCTTCCCGCTTCTGCACCGCCTCTTTCCGCGGCGCTGGAACCGCTACCCCGCTTGGCTCGACAGCCTGTATCTGTCGATCTTCTGGCTCGACATGGCGGGCAACTCCTTCAACCTGTACGACTCGTATTACTACTTCGATCTCATCCCGCACTTCCACAGCAGCGGCGCGCTCGCCGTCGTCCTTCGCGGCCTCGGCCTTCCGCTTTCCGGCGCGATCGGCTTGGCCAACGCTGTACACACGGGACTCGAGGCGCAGGAGTACTACACGGACGTTCTCTTCGGCACGCACAACGTCCGAGGCGTGTCCGACACGGTCAACGACCTTACTGCCGGCCTGGGCGGAACCGTCTTGTACGGCGGAGTCCGCGCATTGATCGAGCGGCGGACGGGCCGGCGCCGCGGCTGAGTCGCGGACGACGGCACCCCGGCACGAAGGCACCTAGAGTCGCGCCGATGAACGCGATCGTCGCCGAAGGGCTGGTCAAGATCTACGGCAAGGGCAAGGCGCAGGTGCGCGCGGTCGACGGCGTGGACCTCGCGGTCGCGCAGGGCACCGTGCTCGGCCTCCTCGGACCGAACGGCGCGGGCAAGACGACCACGGTGCGCATGCTCGCGACGCTGCTGCGCCCCGATTCGGGACGCGCGTCGGTGGGCGGCCACGACGTGGTGCGCGACGCGCAGGCGGTGCGCTCGATCATCGGCCTGTCCGGCCAGTACGCCGCCGTCGACGAGAACCTGACCGGGCGCGAGAACCTCGTCCTCTTCGCGCGCCTCTACCGGCTCGGCGCCGCCGACGCGAGGCGGCGCGCGGACACGCTGCTCGAGCAGTTCGGCCTGACCGACGCGGCCGACCGCGTGGTGAAAACCTATTCGGGCGGCATGCGGCGCCGGCTGGACCTGGCGAGCGCGCTCATCGGCACGCCGCGCATCCTGTTCATGGACGAGCCGACCACCGGGCTCGACCCCCGCAGCCGTCTGGGCATGTGGGACGTGATACGCGGTCTCGTGAAGGAAGGCACGACCCTCCTCCTCACGACGCAGTACCTGGAGGAGGCGGACGAGCTCGCCGACCGGATCGCGGTCGTGGATCACGGACGGATCATCGCGCGCGGCACCGCGGACGAGCTGAAGAAGCAGGTCGGCGGCGAGCGGATCGAGGTCGTCGTGGATCAACGCGATGCGATCGATCACGCGGTGGCGATCTTGCGCCGGGACGCCGACGGCGAGCCCACGGTGGACCGGCACACGCGGCGGATCACCAGCCCCGTGAACGGCGGCGCGCAGCGCCTGATCCAGGTGGTGCGCGACTTCGACGAGGCGGGCATCAAGATCGACGACATTGCGCTCCGCCGGCCCACGCTCGACGACGTGTTCCTCGCGCTGACGGGCCACGCCGCGGTCGAGAAGCCCGCCGGCGAGGAGGCCGCGTGACGCAGGCGCTGGGGGACACGCTGCTCATCGCGGGACGCAACCTGCGCCGCGTCCCTCGGATCCCCGAGCTCGCGATCTTCGCGATCCTCCAGTCCATCATGTTCGTGCTGCTGTTCGCGTTCGTGTTCGGCGGCGCGATCCCGCTCCCCGACGGCGGCTCCTACCGCGAGTTCCTGATGCCGGGCATCTTCGCGCAGAACATCGCGTTCGCCTCCGTGATCACCGCGATCGGGATGACCGACGACCTCAACAAGGGCATCCTCGACCGCTTCCGCTCGCTGCCGATGGCGCGTTCGGCGGTCATCGCGGGCCGGACCGTGTCTGACCTCGTCTACAACGCCGGGATCCTCGTGGTCCTCATGGCGAGCGGCTTCGTGGTCGATTGGCGCGTCCACACCGGCATCGGCGAGTTCCTCGCCGGCGTCGGGCTGCTCCTGCTGTTCGCATTCGCGATGGCATGGATCGGCGTCTGGCTGGGCCTGAACGTGCCGACGGTCGAGGTCGGCCAGCAGGTGTCGTTCCTGGTGGTCTTCCCGATCACGTTCCTCTCGAACGCGTTCGTGCCGCCGCAGACGCTGCCACCGCTCCTGCGAACGTTCGCGGAGTGGAACCCGGTGAGCGCGCTCACCGCGGCGACGCGTCAGCTGTGGGGCAATCCCAACCCGTTCGCCGCGCCCGGCTTCCCGGCCGAGCATCCGATCGAGCTCACGATCATCTGGACCGCCGTGCTCATCCTGATCTTCGCGCCGCTGGCGATCCGCAAGTACCAGAGCATTTCCCGGTAGGGACGTCCGGGGTCAACCCGGCCGATCCCCCTTCGGGAAGTACCGCTACGGCTTCAGCAAATCCCCGAGGTACTTACGGGCCTTTTGTACCTTGGGCATGGCCACGGCGCCGATGTACGGGTTGCCGGGATTCCGCACGGCGTAGTTCTGGTGGTAGTCCTCGCCCCGGAAGAACTCGACGAGCGGCACCACCTCGGTCACGACCGGATCGTCGAACACCTTCGCCTGGTCCAGCTGCGCGATGTACGCCCTGGCGATCCGGTCCTGCTCGGCGTCGAGCGTGAAGATCACCGAGCGGTACTGGCGCCCGACGTCGCTACCCTGCCGGTTGAGGGTCGTCGGGTCGTGCGCGATCGAGAAGAACACGCGGAGGATCTGCCCGAACGTCAGGCGGCTGGGGTCGTAGGTGACCTCGACGACCTCGGCGTGGTCGGTCAGCCCGCTGCACACCGTCTCGTAGTCCGCGGTCGTCGCCGTTCCGCCGGAGTAGCCGGAGACGACCTTGGCGACGCCGGCGAGCTGCAGGTACACGGCCTCGACGCACCAGAAGCACCCGCCGGCCAGCACGGCGCGGGACGCTCCCGGCGTGGAAGCGAGCGGCGCGTCGTCGGACGGGTTCGGGAACCGCTCAGGCGAGATCGCGCTCACGCGTCCTCCGTCCGCTGCTCCGCGTGGCGCTGTCTTGTGTCGTCATGCTCGCGCTGCCAATCGTAGTCCGCCGGATCGGTACGATCGCGCGATGCGCGCCCCCCAGACCTCTCCGTGGCGCGCGCTCGCGGACCCGAACTTCCGCCTGTTCCTCGCTGGGCAGTTCCTGGTGCAGAACGGGCGCTCGGCTTTGGTCGTGGCGCTGGCATGGCTGGTGCTCGATCTCACGGGCTCGCCGCTCATCCTGGGCAGCATCACGGCGGCACAGTTCACGCCGATCCTGGTCCTCTCGCTCTTCGCCGGCCCCATCGCCGACCGCTTCACCAAGCGCGGCTTCATCCAGGCCCTGCAGTCGCTCACGGCGGCGCTCGCCCTCACGATGTGGGCGCTGGTGGTCTCGGGGCACGTGGCGCTCTGGCAGATCTACCTCATCGCCATCGCGATCGGCATCGTGAACGCGCTGGACGCGCCGCTCCGGCAGGTGTTCCTGAGCGAGGTGGTCGGGCCCGAGTCCCTGCAGAGCGCGGTCGGGCTGAGCTCGTCGGCGAACAACGCCGCGCGCATCGTCGGCCCGAGCATCGGCGGCCTGATCATCGCGGTGTGGGGCACGGGCTGGTGCTTCGTCGTCACCACCATCGGCTTCGGGCTCGGCGCGGCATCACTCGCCGTGATGCGGCAGGATCTCCTCCTCGCACCCCCGGCCAAGGCGACCGGCGCGCTCCACACGCAGGTGGCCGAGGGGCTCGGCTACGTCCGGCGGACGAGCGACCTCCTCATCCCGCTGGCGGTGGTGGGGCTCGTCGGCACGGTCGGCTTCAACTGGTCCGTCTACCTCCCCCTCCTCGCCCGCTACGTGTTCGACGTGGGGCCGACGGGCTTCGGCTTCTCGAACGCCGCGATCGGGCTCGGGTCTCTCGCGGGCGGGCTCGTGCTCGCCGGACGGCGCGCCGCCCCCACTCCAGCCGGCGTGGCCATCCTCGCCGCGGTGTTCTCGGTGCTGCTGTTCTGCCTGAGTCTCGCGCCCACGTTCGTGCTGCTCCTGCCGATCCTCTTCGTGACCGGCGTCTCGATCGTCCTCGTCACCGCCGGCACCAACACCATCGTGCAGCTGCGGAGCGAACCCGCATACCGCGGACGCGTGCTCAGCCTGCTGTTCCTGCTCACCGCCGGAGGCACTCCGATCGGCAACGCCCTGTCGGGCGCCCTCGCCGCCCAGTGGGACGTGCGCGTGGCGATGGCCGTGAACGCCGTGATCTGCCTCGCCGGCTGCCTCGCCGCGATCGCGCGCCTGCGGCGCGCGCCGGCGACGGCGTAGGCGGCCCTCCGGCTACCGCGCCGCCTGCACCATGATCTCGACGAGCAGCCCGGGCCGCGCCATGTTCGCCTCGACAGTCGCACGGGCCGGCACCTGGCCGGGGACGACCCAGGCGGACCAGATCTCGTTCATCTCGGCCCACTGGTCGATGTGCTTGAGCCAGATGTTGGCCGTGAGGAGCTTGCGCTTGTCGGTCCCGGCACGAGCCAGGAGCGCGTCGATCTTGTCGAGCACCTGCTTGGTCTGACCCTTCACGTCCAGGGTGAGGTCGTCGGCCGTGATGCCCGCCACGTACACGATGTCGCCCGCGATGACGGCCGCGGACAGGTAGGACCCGGGATCGAGGCGTTCGATTTTCATGCCGCGAATACTCGCAGATCGCTCGCCGCAGCCGGCGGCGCCGTCAGGTCAGGCGACTCGGCGGAACCAGAAGCGCAGGCTGGCCACGCCCCCGGCGAGCTGGGCCAGCAGGTGGAGGAGGAGGCCGGCGAGAAACCGCTCCGGCCCGCCACCGTCGAACCGGCCGCCCCAAAAAAAGAGCGGCAGCCATGCGGCGAGCGTGAGCACCGTCGTCACCGCCGCCGCGGTGTACGTCACGAGGAGCGCGCGCGAGAACGGGTCGGCGAGGATCGCCATCCAGCTGGTCACTGCCACGGCGGTCACGGTCGCCGCAACCAGATAGACCCACGCGAGCGCGGCGGCGCCCGGCGGAAGCGGCCCCAGCGCCGCGCCGAGCCCGATGACCAGAAAGCCGACCACGCACGCGGCGAGCGCCATCAGCAGCGCCGGATGCGGGGCGAAGGCGCGCGCGATCCGGGTGCGCTCGACCATCAGCGGAGCGCCGCGAGGACGGCCGGAAGCCCGTTCACGTCGCGGAGCAGATGGCGCACCCCGAGCGCGCGGAAGACCGCCTCCCGCTCAGGCTCGCAGCACACGACCGCGTGCCCGACCGCCGAGCCCTTGAGCGGCAGGTAGGCCTGCACCATGCGTACGTCGTCGACGGTGTCCCCGACGTGGACGAACCCCTTCGACCCGAGGTTGTCCAGGACCCGTTTGAGCAGGAGCGGCTCGGGCTTGCGCCCGTGCGCGTCGGTCGAGACCTCGAGCCCAGGCGGAAGGGGGATGCGGTCCCGCACCGCCCTCCAGTCGTCGTCGCTGCGCCCCGTCACGATGCCGAGCTTGATCACGCCGAGCTGCCGCAGCGCCTCGACGGTCTTCGGACGGAGGAGAACGGCCTCCTCGGAGGCGAGGCCGCGGACGACGCCGACGCGCGTGGGCAGGCCGTACCGCTCCTTCGTGATCGCGCTGCCGTTGTACAGCTCCTCGAAGACCGACTGGATCTCGTGCCACGTGCGCGGCGCCTGCGAGCCGGCGCGGTCGCCGAGGTCGTCGAGCGAGCGCC
>VGPA01000037.1 GCA_016875665.1 Chloroflexota bacterium
CCCGACCTCGTACACGTCGCGGACCTTGCCCTTGCGGAACATCGTCGCGCCGGGGACGTCGGACTGGACGAGCACGCTCATCGCTTCACCGCCTTCTTCCGTGGTGCGGGCGACGGGTGCCTTCACGGACGCCGCAGCGGGTGCCGGAGCCGAGGGCAGCGTCTCGTGCTCGGGCATGATCCCGGCAAGGCGCGCGCGCCAGGTGCGCGCCACGTCGCGCGCCACCTCGCCGGCGAGCCCGCGGTACTCCTCGGGCCGCTCCAGCACGCGCCGCTCGTCGGGGGTGAGCTTCGCGATCACCTGGCGCAGCCCGTCGTCGTGCATTGCGACCTCGAGCACGGTCACCCCGCCGCGTTCGGCTTCGAGCGTCAGCCGGCGCACCAGCTCGTGCGCCTCCGCCTGCCCGTGCTTGGCGAGGAGCACGTACAGCGGCTCGGCCGCGATCTGGCCGCGCGACAGGTTGAGGTTCGCCTTCATCTTGTCGCGGTCGACGCGAATCCCCTCAAGCGAATCAGCGAGCCGGCCCGCGCAGTACGCGAGGATCGCGACGAGCTCGGCGAGGAACCGCTGGGACCCCGAGTTCGTCAGGTCGCGCTGGTGGTCGGAGATCTGGTCGAGGTACGTCGTCATCACGCGCGGTGCCGCGACCTTCCACATGCTCTTCACGTTCTCGAACGAGATCGGGTTGCGCTTGTGTGGCATCGTCGACGAGCCGACCTGTGTCTCGACGAACGCTTCGGTGATCTCCGCGATCTCGGTGCGCTGGAGGTTGCGCAGATCGTCGGCGAGGTTCGCCATGACGCCCATCGCGGTCACGCACGCGTGCGCGAGGTCGGTCCACCCCTCGGGCTCGACGATCTGCGTCGAGATCCCGCCGCGGCGGACGCCAGCGCGCGCGAGGAACGCGCGCTCCAGCTCGCGCGGGTCGCGCACCAGGAGGCTGAGCGCGTTGTACGCGCCCACCGCGCCGGAGAGCTTGCCCGGAAGCGCCGCGGCGGCGGCGCGGAGCGCCTCCACCCGCCCGCCCACGCGGGCCACGTACTCGGCCATCGCGAAGCCGAACGTGATCGGCTCGGCGTGGCGGCCGTGCGTTCGGCCGATCTGCGGCGTGTCGGCCTCGTTCTCGGCGAGGCGGATGAGCCGCGCGGCGAGCAGGCCCAAGCGCGGGAGCACGACGCGCTCGATCGCGCGGCGGTAGCGGAGCGAGTTGGCGGTGTCGACGATGTCGTACGACGTCGCGCCGAGGTGCACGAAGCGGCCGGTCTCCGGGGGGAGCTTCGCCACGATGACGTTCACGAGCGCGCGCACGTCGTGGCGGGTCTTCCTCTCCTCCTCGGCCACGGCGGCGGGGTCGACGTTGGCGCACACGGCGGCGATCCGCTCGGCGACCGCGAGCTCGATCGCGCCGGCGTCGGCGAGGGCCTTCGCGAGGTGCCCCTCGACCTCGGCCTTGTGCGTGACGTAGCCGTTCTCGGAGAGGTAGGGGGCGAGCGCGGCGTGGAGCTTGGCGTCTCCGCCGATGTAGCGGAAGTCCAGTGGAGAGATGGCGTCGAAACGGTCCACGGGCACCCCTAAGACTACGCGGAGAGGATCTTGTCCGCCGCCGCCTTCCGCTGCGCCTTGATCTTGTCCTGCAGCGCAGGTTCGCCGAGCGAGAGGATCTGCGCCGCAAGGAACGCGGCGTTCCGGGCGCCGCCCTCGCCGATCGCGACGCAGCCCACCGGGATCCCGGGTGGCATCTGCACGATCGACAGGAGCGCGTCGAGGCCGTTCGCGATCGAGGCCGAGCCCGACAGCGGCACGCCGATCACCGGGTAGGTGGTGTGCGCGGCCACGGTGCCCGGCAGCGCGGCGGCAAGGCCCGCGCCCGCGATGAACACGCGCACGCCGTCCTTCTCGGACCGGCGGATCCACGAGACGAGCTGCTCGGGCGTGCGGTGCGCCGAGAGCACGCGCATCTCGCTCTCGATCCCGAGGTCCTTCAGGACCGCCTCCGCCGCGCTCATGGTCGCCTTGTCCGACGCCGAGCCCATGACGATGCCGACCTTGTCTGCCACTCTTCGCTACCTCCCGCGCTCCGCCGAACGATAGGCAAACCGCGGCGCACGCGCCGTCAGGCGGAGCCGCTCGCCGCTAGACCTCGCGGAGCGCGATGTCGCTCCGGAAGAACGCCCCCTCGAACCGCACCGCCTTCGCGCCGGCATAGGCGCGCTCGCGCGCGTCCTTCACGGTGTCGCCGCCGCCCACGATGTGCAGCACGCGACCGCCGCTGGTGAGCACGCCGCCGTTCGGCGCGTTGATCGTCCCGGCGTGGAACGCGTAGACGCCTTCCGGTAGTGAGTCGAGCCCTTCGATGCGCTTGCCCTTCTCGTACGCGCCCGGGTAGCCCGCCGCGCACACCGCGACGCTCACGTACGCGCGCGGCTCGAAGCGCACCGGGTTGGCGGCGACGTGCTCGGCGAGCCTGCCCGACCCGAGCGCGTGCATGAGCTTGCCGAAGTCACCGCCCACGCGCGGCAGTACGACCTCGGCCTCGGGGTCGCCGAAGCGCGCGTTGTACTCGATCACCTTGAAGCCGGCCTTCGTGCGCATGAGCCCCGCGTAGAGGACGCCGCGGTACGGCGTGCCGCGCTTCACCATCTCGCGGGCGATCGGCTCGAGCACGACCCGCGCCACGTCGGCCGCCTCGTCGTCGGGCAGCACCTTGGTCGGGGTGACGCAGCCCATGCCGCCGGTGTTCGGACCGGTGTCGCCGTCCCCCACCCGCTTGTGGTCGGTCGCGGGTGGCAGCGGCACCACGGTCTCGCCGTCGACGAGCGCGAGGAGCGACGCCTCGGGACCTTCGAGCACCTCTTCGAGCACGACCTTGCCCTCGCGGACCACTGCGAGGTCCAGAGCGTCGAGCGCCTCTTTGCGGCTGCGCGCGACGACCACGCCCTTGCCCGCGGCGAGCCCGTCGGCCTTCACCACCACCGGCCGGTCCGGCAGCGCCTCGGCCGCGGCGGCGGCGCTGGGATACGCCTTCCACGATGCGGTCGGTACGCCGGCGGCGTCCATCACCTCTTTCGCGAAGGACTTGGACCACTCAAGCCTGGACGCCTCGCGCGACGCGCCGACGGTCGCGATGCCGGTGCGGCGGAGGTCGTCGGCGAGGCCCCGCGCGATGAGCTCATCCGGTCCGACGATCGCGAGATCCACCTGCGCGGCGGCGACGTGCTGCTGGAGACGCCCGAGGTCGGTGGGCGCGAAGTCGAGCGTGTGCGCGAACAGGCCCATGCCGCCGGTGCCCGGCGTGATCTCGATGCGGTCGACGCTCGCGTCGCGCGCGAGGCGCCACGCGATCGCGTACTCGCGGCCGCCACCGCCGAGGATGAGCACCGCGTAGCCCGCGCCCGCGCGGCCCCGCGCCTGCGTGCGCTGCGCGCGCATGTCGCGGATCTGCTGCTGGAGGTTCTTCCCGAAGAGGCTCACGCGCCTACCGACCCTTCGTCATGCCGGGGTCCAGGAGACGACGCCGACACGCCGGGCGGAGCGCGTGGCCGCGCCCGCGGCGAGCGCCTTCTTGAGCCGCTCGTCCTTCGCGCTGCCCTCGCGCACCCAGGCCAGCCGGCGGGCGCGCGCGAGCTGGGCTTCGGCATCACGCGGGGGCGCCGGGACGTCCACCAGGCGCACTTCGAACAAGCGCTTTCGCGCGAGCAGCAGCGCGAGCAACTCCGGGAGCGCCGGGAGCGAGGCGCGCTCAATCCCATGCACCGCGGGCCAGATGGCGTCGACCTCGGCGGGCGGCGGCGTCTCGAACATGACCGCGACGCACAGGCGCGAGGCGGCCTTCTCCATCGCGTCCAGGAACGGACCGATCTCGTCGACGTCGTGGCCGACGTGCGCGATGAACGACACGGTCCCGCGCTTCCCGGCCATCGGCCAGCGCCCCTCGACCACCTCGACGTTCTCGGCGCCGGTCACGCCGATGCCCTGCTGCAGGACGCCGAGCATCCCGGGCGACGGATCCACCGCGATCACCCGGCGCACGTTCGCCGCAAACGGCAGCGCGAAGCGCCCGCCGCCCGCGCCGATGTCCACCACCACATCGTCCGGGCGCAGGAGCGTGAGCACGGTCTGGAGCGTCGGGTCGGGCGAATCGTCGGGCTTGTGGCGGAACGACTCAGCGACCGGCGCGTAGAAGTCGCCGTCCTCCTGCTCGCGCACCTGGTTCACCTGCTCGCGGTTGCGCCGCACGCGCGCGGCCCAGTCGGCGAGGAGGTCGGCCTCGGTCACTCCCACTCGATGGTGGCGGGCGGCTTGGACGAGATGTCGTACGCCACGCGGTTCACGCCCGGGACCTCGTTCACGATCCGAGCGGACACCCGGGCGAGCACCTCGTAGGGGATGCGCGCCCAGTCGGCGGTCATGAAGTCGCCGGTGACGACCGCGCGGAGCGCCACGAGCGAGGAGTAGGTGCGGAAGTCGCCCTGCACCCCCACGCTGCGCACCGGCGTGAGCACGGCGAACGCCTGCGAAATCTCGCGGTACAGGCCGGCGGCGCGCAGCTCCTCGATGAAGATCGCGTCCGCCTCGCGCAGCGTGTCGAGGCCCTCCGCGTCGACCGCACCGATCATGCGCACGGCCAGGCCCGGACCCGGGAACGGGTGCCGCCACAGGATCTCGTCGGGCAGCCCGAGCGCGCTCCCCACCTTGCGCACCTCGTCCTTAAAGAGGCGCCGCAGCGGCTCGACCACCTGGAGCTTCATGTCGTCGGGCAGACCGCCCACGTTGTGGTGCGTCTTGATCCGCGCGGCGGTCTTGGAGTCCTTGGACTTGGACTCGATCACGTCGGGGTAGATCGTGCCCTGCACGAGGTGGTCGAGCGCCCGGTTCGCCGAGTGGAGCGACGTCGCCTCCTCCTCGAACACGCGCACGAACTCCTCGCCGATGATCTTGCGCTTACGCTCGGGGTCCGCGACGCCGGCGAGCTTGGCGAGGAAGCGCTCCTCCGCGTTCACCGCCACCAGACGCACGCGCGGCGAGAAGGTCTCGACGACCTCCTTCGCCTCGTTCTTGCGCAGCAGCCCCGTGTCCACGAACACGCAGGTGAGCCGGTCGCCGATCGCCTTAGCCACAAGCGCCGCGGCGACGGCGGAGTCGACGCCGCCGGAGAGGCCGCAGATCGCGTGCTTGGACCCGATCTGCCGCTTGATCTCCTCGACGGTCTCGTCCACGAACGACGCCGGGGTCCAGTCCGGGGTCACCGTGCAGATGTGGAAGAGGAAGTTGCGGATGATCGTCTCGCCGTTGGGCGTGTGGGCGACCTCCGGGTGGAACTGCACGCCGTACCGGCGCGCGCCGTCGCTCATCGCGGCGGCCGGGAGGCGGTCGGTCTTCGCGATCGCCGTGAAGCCCGCGGGCAGGCGCTTCACCGAGTCGCCGTGGCTCATCCACGCGCGCTCGCGCGGCGCGAGCCCCGCGAAGAGCGCCGAGGGACCGAGCGACTCGACGTCGGCCGGGCCGTACTCGCGCTTGCCCTCGGCCGCGACCTCGCCGCCGAGCACCTGGGCCATGAGCTGCATCCCGTAGCACACGCCCAGCACGGGCAGCTCGCCGTTCACGATGGCCGGGTCCACCGACGGCGCACCCGCCTCGTGCACGCTCGCGGGCCCGCCTGAAAGGATCACGCCCTTGACGTTCTTCTGGGCGAGCTCGGCGGCGGTGACGTCGTGCGCGAAGATCTCGCAGTACACGCCCAGGTCGCGCACGCGGCGCGCGATGACCTGCGTGTACTGCGAGCCGTAGTCGAGGATCGCGACTGTGCTTCTCAGTACTGCGTTGCTCCGGTGAAGGTGAATGCTCCCAGGTGCACGGCCGGGACGCGCTGCCAGGCCGCGCGCAGCCCGAACTGCTCGGTCGGCATGATCAGCCGCAGCTCGCTGCCGATGCCTTTGAGCGTGCCAAGCGAGCCGTGGATCGAGTCGGTGAAGCGGAAGTTCTTCACCGGATAGGCGATCTCGCCGTTCTCGATCGCGAACGTGCCGTCGCGCGTCATGCCGGTCACGATCGTGCGCAGCTGGTGCACCCAGCGCACGTACCAGAACCGCGTGACCAGGACCCCACGCCGGATTCCCTTGACCAGCTGCTCTCGCGACTTGTCTCCCGGCTCGAAACGCAGGCTCATCGGAAGTGCGGGTATGGTGCGCTCGGGCGTCGCGTGGCCGGTGGGGGCGCGACGGGCGCGGCGGGCGGTTCCGGCGTCCCACACCACGTCCTTCGCGACGCCGCGCTCGATGATCGTGACCCGCTCCGTGGGTTGCCCCTCGAAGTCGAACGCGCGCGGCACGCCGAGCGGGTCGAACGTGTCGTCGACGAGCGTGAAGTCGCCGGTGACCTTCTCGCCGAACCGGCCGGCCATGAACGAGCGGCCCTCCTCCACGGCGAGCCCGGTCAGCTGGCCGGAGAGCATGCCGATGAGGTCGCGCGTGGCGTACGGCTCGAGCACGACCTCGTGCGCGCCGACCGGGAAGTCGCGCGGCCGCTGCGCCCGCAGCGTCTTCGTCACGGCCTCGGTCGCCACGGCCTCGGCGTCGAGGTCACCGAAGTCGAGCGCCACGCGCTGGCCGAACGACGAGCCCGCGTCGCCGAGCACGGCGGCCTGCGCCTCGCTCACCGTGTTCGGCGCGTAGGCCCACACGCCCTTCGTGTTCGCGACGGCGAGCTCCTGGACGTCGGTCGAGACGAAGCCGGCGGCGCGTAGCCCCTTGGCGTGCGACGCGTCGCAGATCACCTTCGCCGCCTTCGCGCGGTCCATCGCGCTCGCTGCGGCGGTGCGGTCGCGGAACGCCGACGCGGTCGCCGCGAGCGGGCGCGCCTCCGGGATGCCGGGGAAGCGGTCGTTCTCCGGGGCGAGCCGCGCGAGCGCGCTCGCCTCGCGCGCGACTTTCGCCAGCCCCTCGGCGTCGATGCGGTTGGTGGAGAGCGACGCCACGCGCTTGCCCACCGCCACGCGCACGTGCACGTCCGCCTCGCGGCTCACCAGGTTCTGGTGGATCGCGCTGTTGGCGAAGCGCGTGAGCGAGCCGGTGCGCGCGATGACCACGGCCTCGGCCGCGTCGCCGGTTGCGTGGCGCAGCGCCTCGTCCGCGACGCGCCGCAGCTCCCTCTCGCCGAAGAGGCTCATTTCCTCAAGCCGCAGCCTTCGCTGCGGCCCCTCAGGGTCGTGCTCGCTTCGTCGCGGCAAAGCCGCTCCTCGCTCGCGCTCACTTCACCACCCCGACGCGCACGTTGCGGAAGCGCGCGGGCGAGGCGCCGTGGCCGGTGTGGCCGATCTGCCCGGGCTGGCCCTTGCCGCAGTTGGGCGTGCCCCACATGAACCACGACGACTCGCCGCCGACGCCGTCGCACGAGCCCCAGAACTCCGGCGTCATCCCGGTGTAGGTGGGGTTCTTGATCATCGCGCCGCGCTTCCCGTTCTTGATCTCCCAGCCGACCTCCGTGCCGAACTGGAAGTTGAGGCGGCGGTCGTCGATCGACCAGGAACGGTTGGTGTCCATGTAGATGCCGTCGTCGACGCCGGCGATGAGGTCGTCGAGCGTGCCGCCGTCGCCGTGCCACAGCGATACGTTCGTCATGCGGATCAGCGGCACGCGGGCCCAGCCGTCCGCCCGCATCGTCCCGTTCGATGCGATGCCCATCTGCGCCGCGTACTCGCGGTTCATCAGGTATCCCGTGAAGATCCCGTCCTTCACCGCCCAGCCTTCGCTCGCCGGCACGCCCTCGTCGTCGTACGCGAAGGTGCCGAGGCCGCCGGGGCTGGTCGAGTCGATGCGGATGTTCACCTTGTCGCTGCCGTAGCGGAAGGTCCCCAGCTTCTCCGGCGTGAGGAACGACGTGCCGGCGAAGGCGGCCTCGCTCCCGTACACGCGGTCGAGCTCGATCGGATGCCCGCACGACTCGTGCACCTGGAGCGACATCTGGTTCGCGGAGATGACGACGGTCGTCCGCACGTCCTGCGGACACGTCTTCGCGGAAAGCAGCGCGACCGCCTCGCTCGCGATGCGCGGGGCGTTTCCCGGCATGTCGAAGTCCTGGAGGAACTCCCATCCCGCCTGGCGCTGGCAGCGGAACCCGTCGGGGAACGAGCGGATCTGGAGCTCGCCCTCTCCCACGGCCTCGGCGATGATCCCGCCGCCCACCTCGGTGAAGGTCTGCTCGATGTCGCTGCCCTCGCTCGAGAGAAAGAGCTTCTCCTCGCGCCAGATCTCGTAGTGGGCGCGCGTGGTGCGCAGGCCGCGCCGCTGGTGGGTCGGCTCGCCGCGCAGCGCGCCTTCGGACATGAACAGGAGGCCCAACCTCTCCTCCTGCGAGACGGCGAACGGGTCGATCCTCCAGGGCGACGCCCACACCGCGATGGCGGGCTTGACGGGCGCGAGCCGCGCGTCCGCGCGCTTGGTGATCGCGCTCGCCTTTGCGAGCTCGACGGCGAGCGCGGCGACGCGGTCCATTTCGGCGGCGGTCGTCACCTGCGAGGCGGCGAAGCCCCACGCGCCGTCGGCGATCGCGCGCACCGCGAAGCCGAAGGTGTCGCCGCGGTCGATGGTCTCGAGGCGACCGTTTTTGACGAGCGCGCCCTCCACCAGGCGGCGCACGAAACGGACGTCGGCGTATGTGGCGCCCCGGACTTTGGCGGTGTCCAGCGCTCGCCGAGCGAGATCCCGCTCGACGGAGAAGGTCAGGCCCGCACCTTGTAGTTGGGGGCCTCGGTGGTGATGCGGATGTCGTGCGGGTGCGACTCGCGCAGGCCCGCGCCGGAGATGCGGACGAACGTGGCGCCGCCGCGGAGCTCGTCGATGGTCGCGGCGCCGACGTACTTCATGCCCGCGCGCAGCCCGCCGACGAGCTGGTGCACGAACGGCTCGAGCGGGCCGAGCGCCCGGACAATGCCCTCGACCCCTTCGGGAACGACCTTGGAGAAGTCGCCGACATCGGTTTGGCCGTAACGGTCACGCGAGCGGCGCGCTTCCATCGCGCCCAGCGAGCCCATGCCGCGGTACGCCTTGAACACGCCGTCGGGGAGCTCGAGCTCCTCGCCCGGCGACTCGTCGACGCCGGCGAGCAGGCCGCCGAGCATCACGGTCGACGCGCCGGCGCCGAGCGCTTTGGCGATGTCGCCGGACTGCTGTATGCCGCCGTCGGCGCAGATCGGGATGCCGTGCTTGTCGGCGGCCTCGGCGCAGTCGAACACCGCCGTGATCTGCGGCATGCCCGCGCCCGCAACGACGCGCGTGGTGCAGATGGCGCCGGGGCCCACGCCCACCTTGACGCCGTCGGCGCCGGCGGCGATGAGCTCCTCGGTCGCCTCGGCGGTGACGACGTTGCCCGCGAGCACCTGCACGCGGTGGCGCGCCTTGATCTTCTCGACCATGCGGAACACCTGGTTCGAATGCCCGTGCGCGATGTCGACCACGATGACGTCCACGCCCGCGGCCGCCAGGGCCGCCGCACGCTCGTCGGCGTCGCCCATCACGCCCACCGCGGCCGCGACCTGGACGCCGGCGGCCTTCACCGTGGCCACCTGGGCGGCCTGCTCCTCGACGGGGAGGTTGCGGTGGATCACGCCGAGGCCGCCGAGCTTGCCCAGCGCGATCGCCATGCGCGACTCCGTGACGGTGTCCATCGCGGCGGAGACGATCGGGAGCTCGAGGTGGACCTGACGGGTGAGGCGAGTGCGGGTGGAGACCTGGGTGGGGAGAACGTCGGAGCGCTGGGGGACGAGGAGGACGTCGTCGAAGGTCAAACCCTCCCGGCCAAACTTCTCCTCCCGCCGCATCTGTGGATTCTACTGGCTGCCGCTCGGCGCCGGGTGTCGCGCGAGGCACACGACGGAGCCGACGACCTCGCCACGCGCGACCTCAGCTCGCATCTCGGGGTGGCGC
>VGPA01000038.1 GCA_016875665.1 Chloroflexota bacterium
TCGGGAGCTGCAGGCGCAGCGCGAGGTTGCCGGTGAGCGGGTCGTGCGGCGAGATCAGATCGGCGAGCACGGCCATCGCCACGAACACGCTGACGATGACCAAGCCGACCATCGAGGCCGGGCGGCGCACCAGCCGGCGCCACGTCTCGCGCCACATGCTCTTGGCGGTCTCCGCCTCGGCCGCCGGCGCCGCGACGACCTGACGGTCGACGGTGGCGTCAATCACGTTCTATCGCTCCGCGCAACCACTTGCGCTCCATCCGCTTCGTCCTCCCTCGCCTACGAGTACCGAATGCGTGGGTTCACGAGCGCGTAGCACAGGTCGGTGATCAGGTTCACCAGCACGAAGGTCACCGCGATGAGGAGAATCCCACCCTGCACCACGGGATAGTCGCGGGTGTAGATCGCGTTGATCATCAGGCGCCCGATGCCCGGCAGGGCGAAGATCGTCTCGGTGATCGCCGAGCCGCCGAGCAGGAAGCCGAACTGCAGGCCGACCACGGTGAGCACGGGGTTCAGTGCGTTGCGCAGGGCGTGCTTGAAGACGACGATTCGCTCCGGGATGCCGTTGGCCCGCACCGTGCGAATGAAGTCCTGCCGCACCACCTCGAGCATCGAGGCCCGGGCGTAGCGCGCGATGACCGCGGCGGCACCGTGGCTGATCACGACGGCGGGAAGGATCAGGTGCTGGATCGTCCCGGTGCCGCCTGACGGCAGTAGCCGTAGCTGCCCCGCGAAGATCGTGAGCAGCATCAGGCTGAGCCAGAAGCCCGGCACCGAGATCAGCGTGAGCGCGACGACCATGATCGCGTTGTCGACCCAGGTGTCCTGGTTCACCGCGGCGATGACCCCGGCGACGATGCCGATGAGCACGCCGATCACGATGCTCAGAAGCGTGAGCTGCACGGTGAACTGGAGCCGGCGCCACAGCGTCTCGAGCACGGGGTCGCGCGTCCGCAGCGAGCGGCCGAGGTCGCCCTGGAGCGCTTGCCTCACGTAGGCGAGGTACTGGATCGGCAGGGGCTGGTCGAGGCCGAACTCAGCCCGCAGGTGGTCGATGTCCTCCTGCGTCGCGTCCTGGGGCGCCATGACGGCGATCGGGTCGCCGGGGATCAGGCGCAGGATGGCGAACGTCATCATCGAGATGCCGACGAGCACCGGGATGAGCTGCAGCAGGCGGCGCAGCGTGTAGCGAAGCATCTGTCCCCCCTACGACCTCTCCTGCATTATGAGGTCAGCCCCGCGGCCGTCCACAGTGCACGCCGCACAACCGTCTCGACCAGCGAGCGCCGGTACGCCGCGCTCCCGTGGATGTCCCCGTCGATCTCGATCCCGCTCGCGGCACTGGACGCCGCCGCGAGGCACGCGCCGGAGCCGCCATCGGTCCCGATGAGCGCGCGCTCGGCGGCCGACGCGCGCACCGGAACCGGCCCGCCGCCCGCCACGCCGATGGAGCAGGCGGTGACCTTCCCGCCGGCGCGCGAGAGCGTGACGCACGCCGCGGCCAGCGCGAAGTCGCCGCTGCGCCGGCTGTACTCCTGGAAGCCCCAGGTCGCACCCGACGCCAGCACGGGGAAACGCGCCTCGACCAGCAGCTCGTCGGGCTCGAGCGCCGTCGCGAGATAGCCGGTGAAGAAGTCGGACGCCGCGATCCACCGCTCGCCCCGCACGCTCGCGGCGTTGACGCGGCCGCCAAGGGCGACCATCACGAGCGGGAGCTCCGCGGCCGGATCGGCGTGCGCGATGCTGCCGCCGATCGTGCCGCGATTGCGGATGGTGCGGTGTCCGATGTGCCCGATCGCCTTCGCCAGCGGCGGGCAGCGCCGCGCGACGAGCGCCGAGCGCTCCGCGTCGGTGTGCCGCACCAGGGCGCCGAACGAGAGCTCGCCGTCGCGCTCCGCGATCGCGTCCAGTCCCGGGATGCCGTTGATGTCGACCAGTACCGGCGGCCGCGCGAGGCGGAAATTGAGCGCGGGCACGAGGCTCTGACCGCCGGCGAGGACCTTCGCGTCGTAGCCGTGCCGGGCGAGGAGCGCGAGTGCCTCGGCCCGCGTCCCGGGGGCGGCGTACGCGAACGGCGGTGGCTTCACGCGCGAACTCCGAGCTGCCGCGCGAGCCCGACCACCCGCTCCGGCGTAAAGGGCAGCACGCTCAGTCCCTCGCCCCGGCCGCCCAGCGCGTCGATGATCGCGTTCCCGATAGCCGCCGACGAGCCGATGATCCCGCTCTCGCCGCAGCCGCGGGCCCCGTTGATGGTGAGCGGCGAGGGCGTGATCATGTGCACGACCTCGATCGGCGGCACCTCGCTCATGGTTGGGGCGAGGAAGTCCATCAGGCTGGCGTTGAGCATCTGTCCGTCCGGGTCGTAGCGGACCTCCTCGAAGAGCGCCTTGCCGATGCCCTGCACGGCGCCGCCGCGGATCTGGCCGTCCACGATCGCCGGGTTCAGGAGGATGCCGGCATCCTCGGCGACGACGTAGGCGAGGAGGCGCACCGCCCCCGTCTCGACGTCCACCTCGACCACCACCGCGTGCGTAGAGCCGGACGACACGCTCGAGGGCGGGTCGTAGAAGCCGACGGCCTCGAGGCCCGGCTCGAAGCCCGGCGGGTTGCCCTCGGCGCGGCGGTACGCGATCCAGGCCAAGCGCTCGATCGAAACGAACCGCGCCGGGTCCGCGGCGACCTCGACGCCGCCGTGGCGCAGACGCACCGCCGCGGCGTCCACGCCGAGCAGGTGTGCCGCGAGTGTGAGCAGCTTGGCCTGCACCCTGCGCGCCGCGACGACGACCGCCCCGCCGCTGGAGACCGCCGACCGGCTGCCGGTCGAGCCCATTCCGTACGGCACCATGTCGGTATCGTTGTGGCGGATCGTCACGTGGTCCGGCGCCACGCCGAGCTCGTCGGCGGCGATCTGGGCGAACGACGTCTCGATGCCCTGCCCCATGCCGGCCGCGCTCGAGAAGACGACCACCCGGCCGTGCATGTCCATCCGCACGAAGGCCCCGTCATAGCCCGCGATCGACAGGAGCTGGCGCGGGATGCGCCGCTCGGTCCCGGAGGCGCCCTCCTCGGCGAACGAGGCAAGCCCCACGCCGACGTAGCGGCCCTTCGCGCGCTCGGCGGCCTGGCCCGCCTTCACCCGCCGCCAGCCGACGCGCTCGACCGCGAGGTCCATCAGCCCGGCGTAGTCGCCGCCGTCGCGCGTGAGGCCGGTCAGCGTCTTGCACGGCATCTCGGCGGGCAGCAGCAGGTTGCGCCGGCGCAGCTCGATCGAGTCGAGGTTCATCTTCGCGGCGAGCGTCTCGACGAGCCGCTCGAAGGCGAAGTTCGCCTGCGAGCGCGCGACGCCGCGCACCGGCCCGTGCGGGCAGGTGGTGGTGACGACCGCGCGCGCGCGGTAGCGGTACGCCTTCATCCGGTACGGCCCCAGGATCGACGAGGTGCAGTTCATCAGCTCGTTGAGCGGGGTGTCCGGGAAGATCGAGTACGCGCCGCCGTTGAGCAGGATGTCCGTTTCGAGGGCGATGAAGCGCCCTTCGGCGTCCGCGGCGAGCCGCGCCGTGATCCGCTCCTCCTGCCCATGGGTGCTCGCCAGCAGGTTCTCGCGGCGATCCTCGAGCCACTTCACCGGGCGCCCGAGCATGCGCGCGAGCCCGCACACGACCACCTGCTCGGGGTCCATGTTGGCCTTGTTGCCGAAGCCCCCGCCGAGATCCGGCCCGAGCACCCGCACCGTGTCGTGCGGGACGCCGAGGCAGTCGGCCAGCCCGTGGCGCACGACGTGCGGCAGCTGCGTGCTGGACCACAGCGTGAACCGGCCGGTCGCGGCGTGGTAGTCGGCCACCGAGCCGCGGCACTCGATCGGCAGCGCCGCGCTGCGCTGCGTGTCGAACGTGCCCTCGACCACGAACGCCGCCTGCGCGAACGCGGCGTCGACCTCGATCTCGCCGAACGACCGCGTGTCGTCGTTGTAGAGGTTGCCCTTCATGTGGTCGTGCACGAGCGCGGCGCCCGGCGCCATCGCGGCGTCGATGGTCACGGCGGCGGGCAGCGAGTCGTACTCGACCTCGACCAGCTCGGCGGCGTCCTCTGCGAGGTAGCGGCTCTCGGCGACCACCGCCGCGATCGCTTCCCCGACGAACCGCACCTTGCCCTGGGCGAGCGCCGGCCAATCGGATTCGATGTAGCCGTTGGTCGCGAACGGTGTCCGGATGGGCTTCACGCCCGACGCGGCGAGCTCGTCGCCCGTGACCACCGCGATCACGCCCGGAGCCGAGCGGGCGGCGGACGCATCGATCTTCGTCAGGGTGGCGTGCGCTTGGGTGCTGCGCACGAACGCAACATGTCCCTGGCGGGCCATGTTGATGTCGGCGATGTAGCGTGCCGTGCCCGTGACGAAGCGGCGGTCTTCGAGCCGCGGAATGGACTTTCCGACGAACCGATTCGAGCTTTCCGCCGTCCCCACGGGCGGATTATGCGGAAACCGCGCGCGGCCGGAGTGTTCGCCCCGCCCCGAACGGCGCGAGGGGAGTGTGTCCGGGCGCCATTGCCGCATCCGGCCGCAGGCATTCGAATCAGCGCGTGATCGTCGACCTCAGCCAGCGCATCACCGGCGACCTGCGCACCTACAACGGGGTCCCGGCGCCGAAGATCTCGGCGTTCCTCACCCACGAGCAGTCGCGGGCCCGCTACCAGGGGCAGTGCGAGCTGCTGTTCTCGGAGGTCCACCTGGTCGCCGGCGTTGGCACCTACCTCGACTCCCCCTACCACCGGCAGCCGGGCCTCCCGGACCACGCGACGCTCCCGCTCGGCGGGCTGGCCGACCTCGGCGGGCTGGTCATCGACGTCCGGGCTCGCCCGAGCCGCGCCATCACGCCGGACCTGCTGAAGGACGCGGGCCGGGCGAAGGGCGGCGCCCTGCTCCTCTATTCGGGGATGGACGCGCATTGGGAAACCGACCGCTATTGGAACGACGGGCCGTTCCTCACCGCCGCGGCGGCGGAGGCGGTCGTCTCCGCGGGGGTGGCCCTGCTCGGCGCCGACTTCCTGAACGTCGACGACACGACGGATCCCAAGCGCCCCGCGCACACGACGATCCTGCGCGCGGGCATCCCGATCGTCGAGAATCTGCGTGACGTGCAGCGTCTCCCCGCCGCGGGCTTCCGGTTCCACGCTCCGACCGTGCCGCTCGCCGGCGTCGCGTCCTTCCCGGTGCGCGCGTACGCGGTGGTCGCATGAGCAGGCTCGTGAAGGTTTGCGCCGCGCAGCTCGGCCCGTCCTCGGACACGATCCAGGGCAACGTCGAGCGGATGCGCGGGATGATCGACCGCGCGGCCGATCAGGGCGCGCAGATCCTCGCGTTCCCTGAGCTGGCCCTGACGCCGTACTTCCCGATCAAGAACCAGCGCGGCTACGAGCAGTACTTCGAGCCGCTCGACAGCCCGCACCTCGGCGCCGTCCTCGAGAAGGCCAAGCAGCGCGGCGTCGCCGCGGTCGTACCGTTCGGCGAGCGCGACGGCATCCGTCTGTACAACTCGTCGGTCATCACACACGTCGACGGGACGATCCTGGGCCGCTACCGCAAGATCCACATCCCCGGAGCGTTCCCGCTCCCCAACCAGGGCGCGCTCGTGTTCGAGAAGATGTACTTCACGCCCGGCGACCTCGGGCACCCCGTGTTCGACGTGGGTCCGGCCAAGGTGGGCGTCCAGATCTGCTACGAGCGCAACTTCCCCGAGGGCTACCGGATCCTCGCGCTCGGCGGCGCCGAGGTCGTGTTCACCCCGACCAACCTGATGAAGATCGGCGCGGTCTGGCACTCCGGCACCTGGGAGCTGGTCCTCCAGGCGCGCGCCTACGAGAACAACCTGTGGGTGGTCGGCATCAACAAGGCCGGCCGGGAGTGGGACCTCGACTACGTCGGGGACTCGCTCGTGGCGCGGCCCACCGACGGCTCCGTTGTCGCGCGGGCCGAGGCCGCGGGCGACGACGTGCTCGTGGTCGAGATCGACCTCGACGAGATCGCCGAAGCCCGCCGCCGCTTGCCCTTTATGCGCGACCGCCAGCCGCACACCTACGGCCCGCTGCTCAAGTAACGCAGGAGGTTTCCGCCTTGGCTCAGAAGATCCGGTTCGGCATGCGTCTGATCGACGATCTCGGCGACTCGAAGAAGCTCGTGAGCCTGGCGCAGCAGGCGGAGAAGCTCGGCTTCGACACCGTGCTCTTCCCCCACGACATGTACCGCCTGAACTCGTGGGCGCTGCACGCCGCGGTCGCCGCGACGACGGAGCGGATCGAACTCCACGTTCGCACCAACATGTACACGATGCATCCGTGCGAGATCGCGGCGTTCGTCTCGACGATGGACCAGCTGATCCCGGGCCGCGTCGCGGTCACCGTGGGCCTCCACAACTTCGACACGATCACGTGGATCGGCCTCGAGCCGGGCGACTGGAAGCAGCGCGTGCGCGAGACCGCCGACTCGGTGCGCCGCCTGCTCGCGGGCGAGGTCGTGAAGTACGACGGCCAGATCTACAAGAACTGGACCGAGAAGTCGTACCTCCGCTGCAAGCCGGTCAGCGCGAAGGTCCCGATCATGATCTGCCCGGTCGGCGAGGAGTTCCTCGAGCTGTCCGGAGAGATCGGCGACGGCACGCTGCCGATGGTCACGCCGCCCGAATCGGCGAAGGTGATCATGGAGCCGGTCAAGCGGGGCCTGGCGAAGTCGAAGGACCCGAACCGCAAGTTCGACAAGTGCGCCTTCGTCTGGATGGCGATCTCCGATGACCGCGGCGAGGCGCGCGACATGCTCGCCGACATCGTGGCCTACTTCGGCACGTACCTCGACCCGCGTGGGCTCGCCACGATCGGCCTCGGCGTCGAGGACTTCCGCGCGGCGTACAACGCGGCGATGAAGCAGGACCACAAGGGCGCGCGCGCCGCGCTGACCCCGCAGCACCTGCGCACCGGCATCTACGGCACCCCCGAGGACTGCGTGAAGCAGCTCCAGGTGATCATCGACGCCGGCTTCGACCACATCTCGATCGGCGGCCCGATCGGGCGCGTCCCCGCCGAGGCGATGAAGCTGATCTCGGAGCGCGTACTCCCGGCATTCCGGTGATGCCATGACGGACGAGTCGAAACCGCTCGCCTTCCGCCTGAACAACTCGCCGACCGCGGCCCTGGAGGCCAAGGTCGAAGAGCTCGCCGCGGACGGCGTCACGGTTTACCGCCTCGGCCTCGGCGAGCCCGACTTCAACACGCCCGATCACGTGAAGGACGCCGGCATCCAGGCGATCAAGGACGACTTCAGCCGCTACACCGCGACGGGCGGCATGCAGGCCCTGCGCAAAGCGGCCGCGGATCGGCTCGCCGTCGAGACGGGCGTCACCTACCAGGCCTCCGAGACGATCGTCACGGCCGGCGCCAAGCAGGCGCTGTTCAACGCGCTCGCGGCCCTGTGCCCGCCCGGTGGCGAGGTGCTCCTCCCGGTCCCGCACTGGGTCTCGTTCCCCGAACAGATCCGCGCGGTGGGCGGCGTGCCGGTTCAGGTGCGTGCGACGGCCGCGCAGCGCTGGCGCGTCACGGTCGAGGATCTCGCGGCCAAGGTCACGCCCAGGACCAAGGGGCTGATCTTCAACTCGCCGAACAATCCGTCGGGCGCCGTGTACACGCGCGCCGAGCAGCAGGCGATCGCGCGCTTGTGCGTCGAAAAGGACCTGTGGGTGATCAGCGACGAGATCTACTCGCAGTACGTGTTCACCGAGGAAGGGCACGCCAGCATCGCATCGTTCCCCGGCATGCGCGAGCGCACGGTGGTCGTGAACGCGGTTTCCAAGACGTACGGCATGACCGGCTGGCGGATCGGCTACGCGGCGGCGCCGGCCCCGTTGATCAAAGCGATGGTCACGCTCCAGTCGCACGTCACCAGTAACGCCTCGTCGATCGCGCAGAAGGCGGCGGTCGCGGCGCTCAGCGGATCGCACGCCTGGTTCGACCCGATCCGCGAGCACTACAAAGTGCGCCGCGACAGCATGGTCACATCGGTCAACGCCTCCAAAGGCATGACCTGCGTTTCGCCCGACGGCACCTTTTTCGTCTGGGCGGACATGTCCGAGTGGATCGGCAAGCAGCTGGCGGGCCGCGCGATCAAAAGCTCCGAGGAATTCGCGGCGGTTCTGCTCGAGGACGCGCGCGTCGCGGTCATGCCGGGTACCGGCTTCGGCGACGACCGCATGCTCCGCCTCGCGTTCGCCAACGGCGACGCCGAGCTGGCGGAGGGCCTGCGCCGGATCAAGGCGATCACCTCCGGGGGGAAGGTCGCGGCGTGAAGGTGGAGGGGGCGTGGAGCTACCCCGCCCCGCCCGCCCGCGTGTGGGCCCGACTGCTCGACGCGGAGGCGCTCCGCAGCTGCATCCCCGGATGCAAGTCGCTCGACGCGACGGGGCCGGACGCGTGGGATGCGACGCTCTCCGTCGGAGCGGGGCCCATTCGCGGGACCTACACGGGGAAGGTGGCGATCGTGGAGAAAGACGAGCCTTCCGGCTACACGCTGCGCATCGAAGGAAAGGGCGCGCCGGGCTTCGTGAAGGGCACCGCGCGGGTGACCCTCACCCCCGAAGGCGACGGCACGCGCGTCACGGTCGACGCCGACGGGCAGGTGGGCGGCACGGTCGCGGCGGTCGGGCAGCGGATGCTCGGCGGCGTCGCGCGGCAGCTGATGGGCCAGTTCTTCGACTGCCTGAAGGCCGGCTTGTGAGCCGGCGCGTCGCGATCATCATGGCGGAGCGAATCCTGATGGGCCGCTACGGACGGCCCGAGGAGGTGGCGGTGGTGGTGCGGTTCCTCGCCTCGGAGGAGGCCGGTTGCAGCACAGGCCGGGCGATGCCGGCCGACGGCGTGATGATGAGGTCGCTCCCATGAGCGAGCGCGGAAAGGCCCTCCGGCCCCGTCTCAACGGCATCTACACGGTCTTCCTCACCCCGTTCACCGACGACGACAAACTCGACACAGCCGCGGTCGCCGCGAACGTCGACTACCTGATCCGCGAAGGCGTGCACGGCATCGTGCTCGCCGGCACCTACGGCGAGTACGTCACGCTCGAGGACGAGGAGCGCTACGAGCTCTTCCGCGCCGGCGTGAAGGCGGCCGCGGGGCGCGTCCCGGTGGTGGCGACCAGCGCCGCCGGCGCGACCGCGCAGGTGATCCGCATTACGAACAAGGCGGCCGAGCTGGGCGCCGACGCGGCGATGATCTCGGCGCCCTACGGCATGATCGAGCCGACCGAGACCGGGATCATCAAGCACTTCGAGGCCATCGCGAAGGGCACGGAACTGCCGCTCCTCCTCTACAACAACCCGAACATCACGCCGAGCATCGCGCCGGCGCTGCTGGCCAAGCTGGCCGACATCGACGGCTACGTCGGCATCAAGCAGGGCGCCTACACGTTCAACGAGCACGCCGCCCTGATCAACCTCGCGGGGCACCGGCTCCAGGTGTTCTGCGGCTCGGACCAGTCGATGGTCGGCTCGCTCGCGCTCGGCGCGGCGGGGGTCTCCTCGACCCAGTCGAACTTCATCCCGCGGATCATCGTCGACACCTACAAAGCCGCGGTGAAGGGCGACTTCGCCGAGGCCCGCAGGCTCTTCTACACCTGGGCCGAGTTCCGCGCCTTCGCGCTGCGCGCGGGCCAGCCCGCGGCCGCGAAGCGCGCGATCGACCTCACGGGCAGGCGCGGCGGCCCCGTCCGGATGCCGCTCCGCGACATCACCGCCGA
>VGPA01000039.1 GCA_016875665.1 Chloroflexota bacterium
CGCTCCCCACGGAAGGCATGCTAGGCGGAGCCTCCGCGCAGCGCGTCGCGCAGGCGCGCGACCAGACTGCGCTTCGGACGAACCGGCGGCTCGCTCGGCGCGGGCGGCGGGAGCAGGGCGGCGCGGAGCACGCGTTGCGCCTCGCGGGCGTCGCCTTCCCACGCCTCCACCAGCTGGCGGTCGGCATCCTTGATCGTGCCGGCGGGGCCACGCCGCTCCATCGCCGCCTCAACCGCGACGATGCCGTCGTAGAGGTTGGCTACGAACGCGAACGTCTCCGCGGGGAGCTCGCGCTCCAGATCGCCGCGGACCGCGCCGAATTCGCCGATCTCCATCACCGCCGCTTGGCGGGTCTGGTCATACAGGGTCGCCAGCTCGAGGTTGCCGGCAAGCTCGCGGTCGACGCGCGCCACCGCTCGCGCAAGCGGCCCGTCGGGGTCCGGAACGATCACCGTTTAGACAGCGTACGGACGCCGCCGGTATCGTGCGCGCGATGGATCTGCGCCCCGGAATGCGCGTTCGCTACCGCCCCGCCGAGTTCCCGGACCAGTGGCGCGAGGGCACGCTGGTGCAGCGCTCGGCCAACGGCGAGGAGTGGCTCGTCCGCACCGAGTTCGGCCGTTACTGGATCGGGTGGCGGAGGATCACCGCGCTCGAGGAGCCCGTCTACTAGCGCGCGGCGCCCCCGTTCAGCTCGCGGAGGAACTCCGCGCCCCAGCGCTCCAGCTTCGCCGGCCCCACGCCCGAGATCGCCAGCAGCTCCTGCTCGTCGCGCGGCAGCCGCTCGGCCATCTGCCGCAGCACCGCGTCGCTGAACACGATGTAGGCGGGAACGCCGTCCGCGTCGGCGAGCCGCTTGCGCAGCGCGCGCAGGCGGTCGAACACGTCGGGATTCGCGATCTCCACCGCATGCTCGCCCGGAATCCGCCTCTTCACGGGGCCGGCGCGCTGCACGATCGCGTCCACGGTTACGCCGCAGCAGCGGTCGCAGCAGGTACCGCAGCGCGCGATGCGCTCGTCGAAGTACGCGGTGAGCGCCTGGTGCCGGCACCGCGGGCCGTCGAGCAGTTCGAACAGCGCGCGGGTCTTCGCCTTCACGCTCGCCGCGAGCTCCGGGTCGGTCTGGTCCTGGAGGAAGCGGTCGTAGCCCAGGACGTCGGCCCACGAGTACAGCACGACGCACTGGCTCTCGAGGCCGTCGCGCCCCGCGCGGCCGATCTCCTGGTACCAGCCCTCGATCGACTTGGGCATGTCGCGGTGGACGACGAACCGCACGTTGCTCTTGTCGATGCCCATGCCGAACGCCACGGTCGCGACGATCACGTCGCACTCGTCGCGCGCGAACGCGTTCTGGCTCGCGGCGCGATCGCCGTCGCTCATCCCGGCGTGGTATGGCAGCGCGACCACGCCCTGCTGCCGCAGCCACAGCGTGGTCTCGTCCACCGTGCGACGGGAGAGGCAGTACACGATCCCTCTCTCGCCTCTGTGCGCGCGGATGACGCCCAGCACGTCGCGCCGCGTGTTGCGGCCCGCGCCCTTCTTGTGCGCCGTGATGATCAGGTTGGGCCGGAAGAACGAGCCCTTGAAGCCGTCCGGTTTGCGCATGCCAAGCTGCCGCAGGATGTCGCCCACCACCTGGCGGGTCGCGGTCGCCGTGAGGGCGAGGATCGGCACGTCGCCGAACAGCGCCTTCAGCCCCTGCAGCCGCCGGTACGCCGGACGGAAGTCGTGGCCCCACTGGCTGATGCAGTGCGCTTCGTCGACCACGACCAGCGCGATGCCCGCGCGCGCGAGCTCGTCGCGCAGCCAGTCCGACAGCGACTCCGGCGCGACGTAGAGCAGCTCGATCTCGCCCCTCCGCAGCGCCTCCAGCGTGGCGCGGCGGCCAGCCGCATCGAGCGTCGAGTTGAGGAGCGCGGCGCGGAACCCGGTGCGCACGAGCGCGTCCACCTGATCCTTCATCAGGGAGATCAGCGGCGAGATCACGAGGACCGGGCCGGGCAGGATCTTCGCGGGCACCTGGAAGGTCAGGCTCTTCCCCGCCCCGGTGGGCATCAGGCCGATGCAGTCGCGGCCGGCGAGGACCGCGTCGATCACCTTGCGCTGCCCGGGCCGGAACTCCGCGTACCCGAACACCGAGCGCAGCACGTCGTCCGGGTCGGTCAAGCGGTCCGTTGAGCCCTCCACCACGCTCCACCCCGGCGACAGGCTGTACCCCCGAACGGACTCGAACCGTTGCTTCAGGCTTCGGAGGCCTGCGCTCTATCCACTGAGCTACGGGGGCGAGGAAGTCGATTCTAGGGCTCGGCTCTAGTCTTTCCGGCAGTGGCAAGCGAGAAAGAGATGACGCTCCTCGAGCACATCGGGGAGCTCAAGGACCGCCTCATCGTCTGCGCCGTGGCCGTGCTCATCACCACGGCGATCGCGTTCGTCTTCTCGTTCGACCTGATCCGGTTCCTGCTCGTCCCCTCGGGCCAGACCCAGCTCACCACGCTGAACCCGACCGAGAACTTCGCCACCGTCTTCCGCGTCTGCCTGTACGCCGGGGTCGCGCTCGCGATGCCGGTGATCCTCTACCAGATCTACGCGTACGTCGCGCCCGCGCTGCTCCCCAAAGAGAAGCGCTTCGTGCTCACCATCGGCCCGTTCGTCCTGCTGCTCTTCGTCGCCGGCATGGCCTTCTGCTACTACCTGCTCCTGCCGCAGGCGCTCGGCTTCCTGCTCGCCTTCGGCGGCGGGGTGTTCGACAACCAGCTGCGCGCCACCGAGTACCTCCAGTTCGTGACCACGTTCATCCTGGCCATGGGGATCGTGTTCGAGACGCCCGCGATCATCTTCGCCCTGGTCAAGGTCCGCGTGCTCCAGCGGTCGTGGCTGGTCAAGCAGCGGCGCTACGTGTTCCTGCTCTCGTTCCTGGTCGCCGCCGTGATCACCCCGACGCCCGACCCGTTCAACCAGCTGCTGGTCGCGATCCCGATGTACCTCCTGTGGGAGTTCGGCCTGCTGCTGTCACGCGCCGCCTGAGCTCCTCGAGGCGCGCCGCGAGGCCCGCCTCCTGCCCTTCGCCCGTCGGCACGTAGTAGCGGCGCCCCGCCAGCGAGTCGGGCAGGAACGTCTCCTTCGGATCGAAGTGCCCCGGGGCGTCGTGCGCGTACCGGTACCCCGCGCCGTAGCCGAGCTCGGCCATAAGACGCGTGGGCGCGTTGCGCAGATGGAGCGGCACCGGATCCGCGCGCGTCTGGGCGAGGTCCTGCTCCAGACGCTGGCGCGCGGTCTTCACCGAGTCCGACTTGGGCGCGAGCGCGAGGTAGATCACGGCCTCGGCGAGCGGGAAGTAGCCCTCGGGCATCCCGATCAGGTGCACCGCCTGCTGCGCCGCCGACGCGAGGACGAGCGCCTGCGGGTCGGCGAGGCCGACATCCTCCGCGGCGAGGATCACCAGGCGCCGCGCGACGAAGAGCGGATCCTCGCCCGCGTCGATCATGCGCATCAGCCAGTACAGGCCGGCGTCGGGATCGGACCCGCGGATGCTCTTGATGAACGCGGAGATGACGTCGTAGTGCTGGTCGCCGGCGCGGTCGTACAGGAGCGTGCGGCGCTGGAGCGCGCCGCGCACCGCCTCCACGTCGACCTGCTTGGTGGAGTCGGCCGCGAGCTCGAGCGCGTTGAGCGCGACGCGCGCGTCGCCGTTGGACACACCCACCAGCGCGTCTTCGGCGTCCTGGGTGAGGGTCACGCCGGAGAGCCCTCGCGCGTCCGTGAGCGCGCGCCGCACGATCGAGCGCACATCGTCGTCGGTGAGCGGCTGCAGCGTGAACACGCGCGTGCGCGAGAGGAGCGCGTTGTTCACCTCGAACGAGGGGTTCTCCGTCGTCGCCCCGATGAGGATGACGTCGCCCTCCTCCACGAACGGCAGCACCACGTCCTGCTGCGCCTTGTTGAAGCGGTGGATCTCGTCGATGAACAGGACCGTCCGCTCGCCCGCGGCGGCGCGCAGCGCGCGTGCCTCCTCGATCACCCGCCTGAGGTCCGCCACGCCGGACGACACCGCGGAGACCGGGACAAAGCGCGCCTTCGCGCGGCGCGCCGCGATCGCCGCGAGCGTCGTCTTGCCGGTGCCGGGCGGGCCCCACAGGATCATCGACGGCACCTGGCCGGCGTCGATCGCGCGGCGGAGGACCCTGCCCTCGCCGACCAGGTGCTGCTGCCCCACCAGCTCGTCGAGGTCGCGCGGCCGGAGACGCGCGGCGAGCGGCCGGCCCGGGTGCGGCGGGTCGTCCGGCGACAGCAGCTGCGGCTGGGGGGAGGCCTTCCTCCGTGCGGGCATGGTCCGAGTATGCGCGCGGCGCGGGGGGCGACGCGGGGCCCCCGGTCCCTCGCTGCGTCTGATTCCGGTAGCGGCGAGGCCGGCGTTGACAGCGGGACCGCCCGATTACTACCGTCGGAAGTCGCATAAACGAATCTTGAATCCTGCGGGTGGGGAGCTGCCGTTTCCATGTTGAGCGAGGGGCACCTGAGAGAGCTGCGCGCGTTCCACCGGTCACTCGGAGACGTGACGCGCATGCGCGTGGTGCAGTTCCTCGCCACGGAGAACGAGCGCACCGTGTCGGACATCGGCGCGCACCTGCACATCAGCCAGCCGCTCCTCTCCTGGCACCTGCACCGCCTCAAGCGCTCCGGTGTCGTGACCACCGAGCGGCACGGCCGCGAGGTGTTCTGCATCCTCGACCGCGAGCGCTTCGCCGAGCTCCAGGAGCGCACGTTCCGCCTGCTGATGAACCGCACGGCCGCCATCCGATGACGCGCTCGCACGGGCTCGTGCCCACCGTGCTGGCCCGCGGAACGCGCTCGGTCATCGCGCCGGCGGCGCGCGGCCTCGCGGCGCTCGGGCTCGGCGCGAACGCCGTCACGGTGATCGGCTTCGCCATCACGGTCGGCGGCAGCGCGATCCTCGCGCAGGCCAACCCCGCCCTCGCGCTGCCGCTGCTCGCGCTGGGCACGGTCTGCGACGCGCTCGACGGGCAGGTCGCGCGCATCCGCGGCGGCGGGACGCCCTTCGGCGCGTTCCTGGACTCCACGCTCGACCGCTTGGCCGACGGCGCGCTCTCGGCGGCGCCGATCGTGCTGGGCGCCCGTACCGGCGACGACGCGCTCCTGTACGGAGGGATCGCCGCGCTCATCGCGTCCTTCCTCGTCTCCTACACCCGCGCGCGCGCCGAGGGTCTCGGCGCCCGCGGCGACCTGGGGGCCGCGCCTCGTGAGGCGCGCATCGTCCTTTTCCTCATCGGCGTGGCCGCGTGGGCGGCGAGCGGCAGCCGGCTGCCCTTCACCGCCGCGGTGCTGGCCATCGCCGTCCTCGCGTCGGTCACCCTGCTCACCCGCATCGCTCATGCAAGCCGCGTGCTCGGAAAGGAGCTCTAATTGCCCACGGTCACCAAGCGCACCACCTCCAAGGCCGCCCCGAAGCGGGCGGCCGGCAAGCGCAAGATCCGCGTCGCCATCGTCGGTGTCGGCAACTGCGCCTCCTCGATCGTGCAGGGGGTCCACTACTACCGCAACGCCAAGGTGAACGACCGCATCCCCGGCCTGATGCACGTCGACCTCGGCGGGTACCACGTCAGCGACATCGAGTTCGTCGCCGCGTTCGACGTGGACCGCAACAAGGTCGGCAAGGACCTCGCCGACGCGATCTACGCCGCCCCGAACAACACCTACCGCTTTGCCGACGTTCCCAAGACGGGCGTGAAGGTGAGCCGCGGTATGACCCACGACGGCATCGGCAAGTACCTCTCGACCGTCGTGAAGAAGTCGGACCATGGCACCGACGACGTCATCCAGATCCTCAAGGACCGCGAGGTCGACGTGATGGTCAACTACCTCCCGGTCGGCAGCGAGGAGGCCACCAAGTGGTACGTCGAGCAGGCGCTCGCGGCCAAGGTGGCGTTCGTGAACTGCGTTCCCGTGTTCATCGCCCGTGACCGCTTCGGCACGTGGCCCAAGCGCTTCGCGCAGGCGGGCGTGCCGATCATCGGCGACGACATCAAGTCGCAGGTCGGCGCGACGATCACGCACCGCGTCCTCACGCGCCTGTTCATGGACCGCGCGGTGCGCCTCGACCGCACGTACCAGCTGAACTTCGGCGGCAACACCGACTTCCTCAACATGCTGGAGCGCGAGCGCCTCGAGTCCAAGAAGATCTCCAAGACGAACGCCGTCGCCAGCATGCTCGACCAGGAGCTGTCCGAGGACGACATCCACGTCGGTCCGTCCGACTACGTGCCGTGGCTGCTCGACCGCAAGTGGTGCTACATCCGCATGGAGGGGACCGCCTTCGGCGACGTGCCGCTCAACCTCGAACTGAAGCTGGAGGTGTGGGACTCGCCCAACAGCGCGGGGGTGGTCATCGACGCGATCCGCTGCTGCAAGCTCGCGCTCGAGCGCGGCCTCGGCGGCGCGATCGTCGCCCCGTCGTCCTACTTCATGAAGTCCCCGCCCCGTCAGATTCCGGACGATCAGGCGCGCAACGCGGTCGAGGACTTCATCAAGGGCACCAACCAGCAGGTCATCACCGGCCGCATGTGAGCGGCGAGGCGAAGCCCGCCGCGATGACCCGCGGGTCGCGCGGGTTGGTCCAGGCAGCGGGTTACTGGGCGTGGCGCGGGCTCTCGGCGGCCGCACAGCGGCTGCCGGAGCCCCTGCTCTACGCGCTGGCGCGGGCGGGCGGCATCGCCACCTTCTACCTGTGGTCGAGCAAGCGCGAGATCGCACGGCGCAACTTCGCGCGGGTGCTCGAGCGCGGCCCCGACAGCCCCGAGGTGACGCGCGCCGTCCGGCGCTCGTTCCAGAACTTCGCCATGTACCTCGTCGAAATCATGCGCTTCCCCGGCTACACCGCGGCGGAGATCCACCGCCGCGTCGTCATCCCTGACGAGGGGTGGCGCGACCTGCGCGCCGTCCGCGAGCGCGGCAAGGGCCTGATCTTCGTCTCCGCGCACTTCGGCAACTTCGAGCTCGGCGGTGCGCGCATCGCCGCAGAGATCCCGCTCAACGTCGTCGCCGACGAGATCGCGAACGCGCGGATCATGGACCTGCTCATCATGAACCGCTCGCACCGCAACGTCCGCCTGTTCACGCCGGCGGGCGCCGCGCGCAAAGTCCTCGCCGCGCTGCGGCGGAACGAGATGGTCGGCCTGATGATGGACCTCGGGCCCCGCGCGCTCGAGTTCAACAACACGACCGTCGAGTTCTTCGGCCGGAGGTCCGCTTTCCCCACCGTCGCCGCGGAGCTCGCGCGCGCCACGGGCGCGGCGATCGTGGTCGCGGTGATGGGTCGCGAGCCCGACCACTCGTTCCGCGGCTCGCTCCTGCCGCCGATCTACGTCCCGCGAACGGAGGATGCCGCGGCGGACGTCCACGCGGCGACCGCCGCGATCGCGCGCGGACTCGAAGGGTTCATCCGGATGCGGCCCGAGCAGTGGTACATCTTCCGTCCGATGTGGGATCAGGCGTGAGCGTCGGCACCGCGCTCGCCGAGGCGATCGTTCCGCGCCTGCCGCGCGCGCTCGATCCGCTGATCGGGTCCGCCGCCGGCGCGATCGCGTCGCGCACCGCCGCCGGCGCGCGCGCGGCGGTGCTCTCGAACCTGCGAGTCATCGCGCCGGAGGCCGACCACGCCGCCCTCGTGCCGGCGGTGTTCGGCTGGCAGGCGCGCCACTACGTGGAGATCTACCGCTTCTCGCGCATGACGCACGACGAGGTGAAGCGGATCGTCGAGCCCGAGGGCTGGGAGCACCTCCAGTCGGCGCTGGCGCGCGGCACCGGCGTGGTGCTCGCGAGCGCGCACCTCGGGCCCGTGTCCGTGTGCGGCCAGATCATCGTCGCCAACGGCATCGAGGTGACGATGCCGATCGAGAAGGAGACCTCCGCTCTCGGCCGTTCGATCAACCGGGCGCGCACCGCGACCGGCATCCGCTTCGTCCCGGTGGACGAGGCGATCGGGGTGCGCCGCATTCTGCGGCAAGGCGGCATGCTCGGCATCCTCGGCGACCGGGCAGTCACGGGCGTGGGCGTGCGCGTGCCCTTCTTCGGGCGCGAGGCCCTGCTGCCGTCGGCTCCGGTCGCGCTCGCGCTCCGCTCGGGCGCCGCCTTCCTGCCGGCGTTCGCCGAGCGGCGCGGCGCGAAATTGGTCGCGCGATTCTGCGCGCCGATCACGCTCCGCCAGACCGGGGACCACGACGCCGACGTGCGCGACGGTGTGTCACGCTTCGCCGCGGTGATGGAGGATGCGATCCGGCGGAACGTCGCCGAGTGGTCGGTGTTCGAGCCGATCTGGGAGCGGTAGCGGATTGGGGAAGGCCGACCTGCAGATCCACTCCGACCTGGGCGACGGCCTCTCCACGCCGGTCGCGATCCTCGACGCGGCCGAGCAGGCCGGGCTGGACGTGATCGCCCTGACCGACCACGACGACATCCGGGGCTCGTTCCTCCTGCGTGACCTCGCGTCGCGGAAGCGCAGCCGCGTGCAGGTCGTGACCGGGATCGAGGTGACGACGAGGTCGGGCCATCTGCTCGCGCTCTATCTCGAGGACGAGGTGCCGATGCTGCGTCCCCTCGACGAGACGCTCACCAAGATCCACCGCGCCGGCGGCGTCGCGATCGTCCCCCACCCGCTCTCCTACCTCACCTTCTCCGTCGGCGAGCGCGCGCTGCGCGAGTGCGCGGCGCGGAGCGAGCCGGAATGCCGGGTGGACGGGATCGAGCTGCGCAATCCCTCGTACGCGGGGCGCGTGCGCGAGCAGCGCGCGCGCTGGCTCAACCAGCACGTGCTTCACGTGGCCGAGACCGGCTCGAGCGACGCGCACCAGGCCAACCTCGTCGGCACCGCCTGGACCGAGTTCGACGGCACGACCCCCGGCGAGCTCCGGCACGCGATCGAGGCACGCACGACGCGCGCGGGCGGCCGCAACTGGAGCCTGGGCGAGCACCTGGACGGCGCCGCGCGCCAGCAGTGGCGCTCGATCGTGCGCGACCCCGCGAAGCGCTTCCTCGGCCGCGCGCGGCGCGGCGGGAAGAGGACCTCGTGAAGATCGGGATCGTCTCCCCGTACGCGTACCCCCGCCCCGGCGGCGCGAACGCGCACATCCGCGAGAGCTACGAGGAGCTGCGCCGGCTCGGCCACGAGGTCCGGATCATCACGGCGCCGTGGGGCGACGATCCGCGCGCGCGCGACGTCATCCGGATCGGCCGCGCGATCGCCGTGCCGTTCAACGGCAGCGTCGGGCGCATCACGCTCTCGCTCCGTCTGGATTGGCTGGTGAACCGGATGCTCAAGCGCGAGGCGTTCGACATCATCCACCACCATGAGCCGCTCGTGCCGTTCCTCTCGCCGCAGATCCTCGAGAACGCGGAGTGCGCGCAGGTCGCCACCTTCCACGCCTTCGGCGGCTTCTCGTTCTCGTACTGGCTGGGGCGGCCGCTCGGCCGGCACTTCCTCGGGCATCTCGAGGGGCGCATCGCGGTCTCGAGCGCGGCGCGCTTCTTCGTGGAGCGCTACTTCCCGGGCGAGTACGAGATCATTCCGAAC
>VGPA01000040.1 GCA_016875665.1 Chloroflexota bacterium
CGCGAACGCGACACTTACGGACCGCGAGCGCTACACGCGCGAGCCGGTGCACGCCGGCCCGTTCGCGGTCGCGGCGTGGCTGCCGGGCTACGGCGTCACGCTGTCCGCGTTCCCGCGCTACGCCCTCGGCGCCCCGGGCCTGGGGCGGATCGAGGTGCGCTTCTTCCCCGACCGCGCGGCGCTGCTCGACGCCGCGATCCGCGGCGACGTGGACGTCGTTCCGGCCGGACCTCTCGAAGCGGACCTCGCGCCGACCCTCGACCGCATCGCCGACGGGTCGGAGCGCGCCCGCCTCCTCGCGTACTACACGCCGGCGGACGCCATCGAGATGCTTCGCTTCGCCACGCGCGGCACGCGTTTCGGGGACGTCCGCGTCCGCCGTGCCGTCGAGCTGGCGATCGATCGCCAGGGCATCGTCGAGAAGGTGCTGGCCGGCCGGTCGCGGGTTCCGGGGACGTTCCTCGTGCCGCCCCACTGGGCCGCGACCGTGAGCGGGCAGCCGCCGAGGGCGGACCGCGACGCCGCGCGCGCGCTGCTCGCCGCCGCCGGCTTCACGCGTGGGCCGATCGGCGTCCTCGAACGCGGAGGAGAGCGCATGGTCATGCCGCTCTTCGTGGCCGCCGGGTCGGCGACGCGATCGGCCGCCGCCCAGTTCATCGCGGCCGATCTCGCCGCGGTCGGGATCGCGGTCGAGGTCCGCGAGCGGCCCGTCGCCGACGTGCGCGCGATGCTCGCGCGCGGCGACTACGACCTCGCGCTGCTTCCGGAGGACACCGCCGACCCATGGCAGGCCGCCGCGCGCTACGTCGGCGTGGGGGATCCCTGGTTCGACGTGCTCGCGGTCGCGGCCCGGGCCGGCGATCGGGCGGAGCAGCGCGCCGTGTACGCCGCGCTCCAGCGCATCTGGTCGGCCGATTTGCCCGGCCTTCCCGTGTATCAGCGCCTCGCGGTCGACCTCGCGCCACGGACGCTGGGCGGGGTGCAACCAGCCTCCGCGGGAGCCCCGGTGACCTGGAACGCCTCCGACTGGCGGTACTCTCGCTAGGTGGAACGCCTCGTGCGGCCGCTCGCGCTCGTCCTCGCGCTGGCGATCGCCGTTTCCTGCACCCAGTCCGGCGGCCCGCGCAGTGGCGAGCCCGACCCGAACGGCGAGCTGGTCACGAACATGGGGGGCGAGCCCGACACCATCGATCCGCACAAGGCATCGTTCCAGAACGAGATCGGTGCGGTGATGATGGTGTTCGAGGGTCTCATGACCCTCGACCCGCAGACGCTCAGGCCCGTTCCCGCGGCGGCCGCGAAGGACCCCGAGGTCTCGGCGGACGGGCTCGTCTGGAAGTTCACGCTGCGTGACGGGCTCAAGTACTCGGACGGCTCTCCGCTCACGGCCAAGGACTTCGCCTACGGCTTCTCGCGCACGTGCGATCCGGCGACGGCGGGGCAGTACGCCTTCGTGCTCTTCGTGATCGTCGGATGCGAGGACTGGAACGCGATGGACGCCAAGCGCGCGTCCAAGGCCGAGCTCGACGCCGCCCGCGGCCGCCTGGGGATCAAGGTCCTGTCCGAGAAAGAGATCCAGTTCAACCTGCGCGAGCCCGCCGCGTACTTCCGGTCCATCGCCTACATGTGGGTCGGCATGCCGGCGCGCGAGAGCGACGTGGCCAAGGCCGGCGACCGCTGGACCGAGCCGGCGACCTACATCGGCAACGGCCCGTTCAAGCTCACCGAGTGGCGCCACAACGACAAGATGGTCTATGAGCGCAACACCCACTATCGCGAGCCCGCCAAGCTCAAGAAGTGGACGAAGGTGATGATCGCGGAGGGGGCCGTGGCCTTCGCCGCGTATCGCAACGACGAACTCGACCTAACCGGCGTCGCCGCGGAGCAGCTGCGCACGGTCGAGAACGATCAGGAGCTCAAGGCGCAGGCGGTCGACGTGGGCGGCGCGGCGACCTTCTACTACGGCTTCAACGTCTCGCGCGCCCCGTTCAACGAGCAGCCGGTGCGCCTCGCGTTCGCGAAGTCGTTCGACCGGGACGCGTACGTGCGCGACGTGCACAAGCTCGGCGTGCCCGCGGGCGGCGGCTTCATCCCGCCGGGCATCCCCGGCTTCGACCCCGACGACAAGATCCAGTCCTTCGATCCCGCCGCCGCGCGAAAGCTCCTCGATCAGGCTTCGCCCGCGGCCAGGGAGGCGCTCCGCACCCTGAAGTTCGCCTACTCCTCGAGCGCGGCGTCCAAGACGCGCGTCGAATGGGTCGTCGGCCAGTGGAAGCAGCACCTCGGCGTGGAGCTCGGGCTCGATCCGGTCGACCGCACGGCGTACTCGTCGATGGTCAAGAACGTCCAGACGACTCCACAGCTGTTCCTCCTCGGATGGATCGCCGACTTCCCGGACCCGCAGAACTGGCACACCACCGTGTGGGTGAGCAAGTCGGGCATCTCGTCCAGCCGGGTCGGCTACGCGAACGCGGAGTTCGACCGCCTCGTCAGAAGCGCGGACCGCGAGACCGACCCGGCCAAGCGCGAGGCCACCTACAAGCAGGCCGGGCGCATTCTGTCGCAGGACGCGCCCGCGGCGTGGTTGTTCTACGACGCGTCGAAGTACCTCAAGAAACCGTGGGTCAAGGGTGTGGTGAACACGCCCGTCGACGCGCTCCTCGGGCAGTTCAGGCTCAACCAGCTCTACGTGACCAAGAAGGGCTGACCGCGACCCCACCGGGTTGAGTCACTACCTCGTTCGCCGCCTGCTCGCCCTGCCTCTGACCCTGCTCGCCGTCGCGCTCATCACGTTCGCGCTCGCGCACGCGACGCCGGGAGGCCCGTGGGACCGCTTCGACGAGAAGCCGCTGCCGCTGCAGGCGGAGATCAACCTCAACCGCTATTACGGGCTCGACCTGCCGGTGCACGAGCAGTTCCTCGTGTACATCGGCAACCTGGTCCGGCTCGACCTCGGGACGAGCATCCAGAAGGGCAGGCCGGTGGCGGACATCATCGGTGAGGGGCTCCCGGTGACGGCGCAGCTCGGGCTGCAGTCCCTCCTGCTCGCGCTCGCGGTCGCGATCCCGCTCGGCGTGGTGAGCGCGCTCCGCCGGAACTCGCTCGCGGACCACGCGACGACGCTGCTCGCCACCGTCGGCACCACGATCCCGAACTTCGTGCTGTGCGTGTTCTTCATCCTGTACTTCGGCATGACGCTCCGCCTGCTGCCGTTCGTGGGATGGGGCGACGGGCTCGACGTGCGCCGGATGCTGATGCCGACGGTGATCCTCGCCCTGCCGGCGATGGGCTTCCTCACGCGGCTCGTGCGCTCGAGCGTCCTCGAGGTGCTGCGCGCCGACTTCGTGCGGACCGCGCGCGCGAAGGGGCTGCGCGAACGGAGCGTGCTGCGCGGCCACGTCCTGAAGAACGCGTTCGTGCCGGTGCTCACCGTGCTCGGACCGGCGACGGCGAACCTCGTGGTCGGCTCGTTCATCGTCGAGACCTTCTTCTCGATCCCCGGAGTGGGCCGGCTGTTCATCCAGTCCGTGAACGCGCGCGACTACCCGGTGATCATGGCCACGACGCTGCTGTACGCGCTCGCCATCGGCGTCGCGAACCTCGCGGTCGACCTCGCGTACGGCGCGCTCGACCCGCGGGTGAAGGTCGCGCAGTGACCGGCGTGGGGCAGCGCTCGCTCTGGCGCGACGCCGCGAGCCGTCTCGCGGCGAACCGCGCGGCCATGGCGGGCCTCGTGGTCGTCGCGCTCTTCGCGTTCGTGGCGATCGCGGCGCCCATCCTCGCGCCGTACGACCCGGCGGCCGGCGACACCCGCAACCACGAGCTCGATCCGTTCTGGGGCGACCCCGCGTACCGGAGCGCGGCGTTCCCGCTCGGTACGGACCAGCTCGGCCGCGACGTCCTGAGTCGCCTGATTTGGTCGGCGCGGGTCAGCCTCCTCATCGGGTTCGTTCCGGTGTCGATCATCGTGACCATCGGCGTCGCCGTCGGCCTGGTCGCGGGCTACTACGGCCGGTGGGCGGACCTCCTGCTGATGCGGGCGGTCGACGTGATCTACGCGTTCCCCGAGCTGCTGTTCGTCATCGTGATCGTGACCGCCGCGCGGGGGACCTGGATCGGCGAGCTCGGCAGCGGGATCGTGCTGATCTTCGTCTCGATCGCGACCGTGTCGTGGGTGGGGATGGCGCGCCTCGTCCGCGGCCAGGTGCTGGCGCTCCGCGGCCTCGAGTTCATCGACGCCGCCCGGGCGATGGGCGCTTCCGACCGGCGGATCCTGGTGCGGCATGTCCTGCCCAACGTCCTGGCGCCCGTCATCGTGGCGGTCGCGTTCGGCGTGCCCGGGGCGATGCTGACCGAGTCCGCCCTGTCCTTCCTGGGGATCGGGATCAAGCCTCCGACGCCCAGCTGGGGGGTGATGATCAACGAGGGCTTCACCCTCGCCATTCAGAGCCCCTGGCCCGTGCTGATGCCGGCGGTCTGCATCTCCGTGGTGATGCTGGCCTTCACGTTCCTGGGAGATGGGCTGCGGGAAGCGCTGGACCCCCGCGCGTGATACATTCCTCGCCCGTGCCGGACCTGCTCGACGTCAAAGGCCTCGAGACGCGGTTCTTCACGCGCGACGGTGAGGTACACGCCGTCGACGGCGTCAGTTTCCGCCTCGCCGCCGGTGAGACGCTCGGCATCGTGGGCGAGTCGGGCTGCGGCAAGTCGGTCACCGCGCTCTCGCTGATGCGCCTCATCCCCTACCCGCCCGGCAAGATCACCGCCGGCACCGTCATGTTCGACGGCCAGGACGTCCTCAAGATGGACGACGACGAGGTCCGCGCGATCCGCGGCAACAACATGGCGATGATCTTCCAGGACCCGATGACCTCCCTGAACCCGGTACTCACGATCAGCCGGCAGATCACCGAGGCCCTGGAGCTCCACCTCAAGATGAACCGGACTGACGCGCGCAAGCGCTGCTTGGAGTTGCTCGAGATGGTCGGCATCCCCTCGGCCAAGGTCCGGATGGACGACTATCCGCACCAGTTCTCGGGCGGCATGCGCCAGCGCGTGATGATCGCGATGGCCCTGTCGTGCAACCCGAAGCTGATCCTCGCCGACGAGCCCACCACGGCCCTCGACGTGACGATCCAGGCGCAGATCCTGGAGCTGCTCAAGAAGCTCGCCAAGGAGTTCGGGACCGCCTTCATCCTGATCACGCACGACCTCGGCGTCGTCGCCGGAATGACCCAGCGCATCCACGTCATGTACGCGGGCAGAATCGTCGAGAAGGCCGACACCGGTGAGCTGTTCGCCAACCCGAAGATGCCGTACACCTGGGGCCTGCTCCGCTCGATCCCGCGCCTGGACGAGTCGCGCCGGGCCAAGCTCCGCCCGATCGAGGGCCTTCCGCCGGACCTGATCAACCTGCCCGTCGGCTGCTGCTTCGCGGCGCGCTGCCAGTACAAGCGCGACGTGTGCACCGAGAAGGAGCCCGAGCTGAAGGTGGTCCCGAAGGCCAAGCCGGACCACGAGGCGCGCTGCTGGGGCACGCAGGAGGGTGGCTGGCTGGTGGACGTCGACTACCGAACCGACACGACCGTGATGGCCGCGGTGGGGGCGGCCTCATGACCGTCACCGCACGCGGCCCCGTCGCTCAGGGCTCGACCGCGTCCCACGCCCCGCACCTGCTCGAGGTGACCGGGCTCACCATGCACTTCCCGATCACGCAGGGCCTGGTGTTCCAGCGGCAGGTCGGCGCGGTGCGCGCCGTGGACGGCGTGGACTTCTTCGTCGACAAGGGCGAGACCGTCGGTCTGGTCGGCGAGTCCGGCTGCGGCAAGTCCACCACCGGCCGCGCGATCCTCCAGCTGTACAAACCGACCAAGGGCGCGGTCCTCTTCGACGGCACCGACCTCACCAAGCTCGGCGGCGAGGCGATGCGCAAGCAGCGCCGCCGGATGCAGATGATCTTCCAGGACCCGTACGCGTCGCTGAACCCGCGCATGACGGTCGGCAACATCATCGGCGAGCCCCTGGAGGTCCACGAGCTCGCCAAGGGCCAGGCCAAGCTGAACCGGGTGCAGGAGCTCCTGCGCGTGGTCGGCCTCAACCCGTACTTCACCAACCGCTACCCGCACGAGTTCTCGGGCGGCCAGCGCCAGCGCATCGGCATCGCCCGGTCGCTCGCGGTGGAGCCGGACTTCATCGTCTGCGACGAGCCGATCTCCGCGCTGGACGTGTCGATCCAGGCCCAGGTGATCAACCTGCTGGAGGAGCTCCAGTCCAAGTTCAACCTGACGTATCTGTTCATCGCCCACGACCTGTCGGTCGTGCGTCACATCTCCGACCGCGTCGCGGTCATGTACCTCGGCAAGATCGTCGAGCTCGCCGACCGCGACGAGCTCTACAAGCGCCCGCTCCACCCGTACAGCCAGGCGCTCCTCTCCGCGGTGCCGATCCCGGACCCGGCGGTCGAGACCAAGCGCCAGCGCATCATCCTCACCGGCGACGTCCCGTCCCCGGTGAATCCGCCGTCCGGCTGCCACTTCCACACCCGCTGCTGGAAGGCCCAGGCGGTCTGCTCCGAGGTGGACCCCGAGTTCAAGGTGCACGCTCCTCGCCACTGGGCGGCCTGCCACTTCCCGGGGTAGTCCTCGCTCAGCGCGCACGGTGCGCGCTCCTCATGGGCCGCGGCGCCGGTGCGTACGCGAGCTGACGGCAGTCACTTCGATCGACCGTTACGCAACACCTCGCCCCACGCAGCCCACTCGCTCCGGTGCACCGCTCTCGCGCTCGCGTGTGCATGGAGACTCGCTCTTCGTCGCGGCTGCACCTGCGCGAGCGGGCCCCCGCGGGGGCTCGACACCGGCTGGCCGCGGCCCATTCGGAGCGCGCGCGCTTCGCGCATTGGAGCGGGAGCCCGCGGGTTCCGGCCGCGCCCCCAGTGAGCGCCTCGCTGTATTGCCGGGCGCGTGCTCACTTCGTGATCACGCGCCCGGTTCATCGATAGCGGCTCCACCAGCCGCGCGTACCTAGCCGACGAAGGCGGATGCGGACGGATGGGCGGGCAGATACTTCACGGTGACACGGTCGCCGGGGGCATAGCGAGCGGCGGCGGACTCGAGGAGCGCGTCGCTCGTGCCCTCGTGGCGGCCGAGGGAGCCGTCGCGGTAGGCGTAGCGGACGGACCAGAGCCACCCTCCGTCCGAGCCGCGGCGGTCGAGTCGGTCGAAGCCGAGGACGACGGCGTCGACGGGGATGCCGTGGGTGAGCGCGCGCGCGACGTGCGCGGCGCGGCGGCGGCCGAGCATGGTGAGCAGCACGGCGCCGGCGAGGGCCCAGACCGCGAAGGTGAACGCGAGCTTGGTGCCGAGCCACTCGTCCGCCTCGCCGTCGATGCGGTGGTGGGGTGGCTCCGCCGCGAGATAGCGCAGGCCGATCCGTGAGGGAAAGCGCACCTGCTCCCAGAAGGACTGTGAAAGCGCGGCGACCGCGCGGTAGCTGCCCACGTGCGTGCGGTACTGATAGACGATCTGGTGGCGCGAGCCGTCGCGCTGCTTCTCCAGAACGTCGGCGAGCACCCGCACGGACCCCGCCTCGAAGCGGACGTTGTCGAGGACCTGGCCCGCGGCGACGATCGATCCCGCGAGCGACAGCAGCGCGACGAAGAGCGCGGCGCGGCGGAAGCCGTCGGCGACGGTCGCGTGTGGGCGAGGCGCCGGCGCGCCGGTCGGTGGGACGAGGAGCCGGGGCTGGGCGGCACCGGCGCCGGTCCACGGCGGGCGGATCGGCGGTGTGGCGGCCCGCCCGACGTCGACGTCGATCCCGTCCACCGCGAGTGAGATGGCGAGGCCGCGGAAAGTGGGCCGGACGCGGACGCTGAAGCGGTGCCCGCGCGTCCCGAACCGGTACTCGACCGTGGTGCGCAGCCGCCAGAGGGTCGCCTCGAGGCCGGACGGATCGTCGCGGCGCACCGTTTCGCCGTCGTACCGGACGACCCGCGGCCCGAGCATCGGCGCCGGCACCTCGACGGTGTGCGTCACGCCGTCGATGTCGACCGTCCAGCGACGGCCTCGCCCCGGGCCCATGGCGTGCGAATGTATTGGAGATGCCGCGCTCGATCCCGGTGCTGCTCGCGCTCCTGCTCGTCGCGTGTGAGCCTGCTGCCGAGCCTCGCGGCCCCGGGGGCGGGGCTCCGCTCGCGGTCGGCAGGCCCGACACGATCGTGGTCGGGCTCACCGAGGAGCCCCCCGCGCTGTGGGCTCCGCTCACCTCCTCCCCCTCGGCGGCGCTGGTTCGCGCGACGCTCTCCGCCGGCCTCACCGAGCGTGACGAGGCCAACCTCTATCAGCCCCGGCTCGCGAAGCGCACGCCGACGATCGAGAACGGCGGGGCGCGCCTCGTGCGCGGGGCGGACGGGCGTGAGGCGATGGTCGTCACCTACGAGATCCGCGCCGGGGCCAAGTTCTCGAACGGCGACCCGGTGACCTCCGAGGACGTGCGCTTCTCGTGGCAGCTCCAGCTCGACCCGGCAGTCCCCGCCCTGGCCCGCGGCGCGGCCGCCCGCTACGAGCGGATCGACACGCCCGATCCGTCCACCGTCGAGGTCGTATACCGGCCCGGCGTGGTCGACCCGCTCTACTACAGCTTCTGCTGCACCATCGTGTCCAAGGCGGTCTTCTCGGCGGTGCCGGCGATGGACCTGGCGGCGAGCCTGCTCGCCACGCGCCCCGTGTACGCGGGTCCCTACCGGCTGAAGGAGTGGACGCCCGGGACCCAGATCGTGGTGGAGGCCGACCCCGTGTTCTGGCTGGGCAAGCCCAAGACCAAGACGATCGTGTTCCGGTTCGTGCGCGACGCTGCCGCGCTGCTCGCGGAGCTTCGCGCGGGACGCATCGACGTGGCCACGCGGGACAGCCTGACCATGGACAGCCTCCCCGCGCTGGAAAAGCTGAGCGCGGACACCGACCGGCAGCTGCGCACCATCCCGGCCAGTGCGCTCGAGCACCTCGACTTCAACCTGCGTGACCCGCGTGACCTATCGCGCCCGCATCCCGCGCTTGGGGACAAGCGCGTGCGCGAAGCGATCGCCCGCGCGGTCGATCGCGACGCGATCGTTGCCCAGATCGCACCCGGCAAGGTCACGGTCGCCGGCTCCTTCCTGTTCGGCTCGAGCTGGGCGAAGGCGGCGGACACGGAGATCGCGACGTACCGGCCCGACGCCCAAGCCGCGGCGCGCCTGCTCGACGAAGCGGGGTGGCGCGCCGGCGCCGATGGCGTGCGCGAGCGGCTCGGCACGCGCCTCACGCTGCGCTTGGCGTATCCGACCGACGATGGGGCGCGCGCGCGGATCGCACAGCTCGTCGCGGACCAGTTGCGCCGGGTAGGCATCCTGGTCCGGACGGAGCCCCTCGCGCCCGCGGCGCTCTTCGCCTCGCACGGCACCGGCCCGCTGTCGGCGGGGGCGTTCGACCTGGCGCTCTACGCGTGGGCGGCCGGTGACGATCCGCAGACCTTCCTCTACGACTGCGACCAGATCCCCGGCCGC
>VGPA01000041.1 GCA_016875665.1 Chloroflexota bacterium
CCGCGAGGTGGCGGCGCCCGACGCGTACTTCGTCGCGGACGTGGGCCAGCACCAGATGTGGGCGGCGCAGCATCTCTTCCTCGACAAGCCCGACCGCTTCATCACCTCGGGCGGCCTCGGCACGATGGGTTTCGCGCTGCCGGCGGCACTCGGCGTCCTCGTGGGCCGTCCCACGACCGAAACCTGGGCAATCGTGGGCGACGGCTGCGCGCAGATGACCATCCAGGAGCTCGGCACCGCGGTCCAGGAGGGCCTGGCCGTGAAGATGTGCATCCTCAACAACGGCTACCTCGGCATGGTCCGCCAGTGGCAGCAGCTGTTCTACGAGAACCGCATCTCGCAGACGCCGATCACCTCACCGGACTACGAGCAGCTGGCCGCGGCGTACGGGATGCTCGGCATCACGGTGCGCCTGCGCAGCGAGCTGCGGCCGGCGCTGGAGCGGGCCAAGGCGTACCCCGGGCCCGTGGTGCTGGACATCCAAATCGAGACCACCGCGAACGTGTGGCCGATCGTTCCCCCGGGCGGGGCGAACGCGGACCTGATGGAAGAGCCGGGGGCGAAGGCATGAGCGCGACCGCCCCTCGCATCTTCAAGCTGGAAATCGATCGCGCCACCGGCTCGCTGGAGCGGGTCCTCGGAGTGGCGCGCCGCCGCGGAATGGACCTGGCACGGCTCTCGGTGGTCGCCGACGGCCTCTCGTACCAGGTCCGCCTCGAAGCGGGCCTTGCCTCGGCCGAAGCGGCCCTCGCACTCGCACAGCTGAATGCGCTCATCGACGTCAAACGCGCGGTGATGGAGGAGCAGTAGCACGTGGCAACGGTGTACTACGAGAAGGACGCGGACCCCAAGGCGCTCGCGGGCAAGACCATCGCGGTGATCGGCTACGGGAGCCAAGGTCACGCGCACGCGCAGAACCTGCGCGACAGCGGCAACAAGGTGATCGTCGGCCTCGCGGCCGGCAGCAAGAGCAAGGCCAAAGCCGAGGCCGACGGATTCCAGGTGCTCGAGCCCACCGCCGCGGCGAAGGCCGCCGACGTCGTGGTCATCCTCGCGCCGGACCCGCAGCACGGCGCGATCTGGAACGAAATCAAGACCGGCATGACGAAGGGCAAGACGCTCGTCGTCGCGCACGCGTTCTCCGTCCATTTCAAGACCGTCCAGCCGACGCCCGACATCGACGTCGTGCTCATCGCTCCGAAGGGCCCCGGCCATCGCGTGCGTGAGGTCTACAAGGAGGGGCGCGGCGTCCCGGCGCTCGTCGCGGTGTTCCAGGACGCCACGGGAAGCGCGCTTAAGACCGCGCTCGCCTACGGCTCCGGCCTGGGGGCCACCCGCGCGGGCCTGCTCGCGACCACCTTCAAGGAGGAGGTCGAAACCGACCTCTTCGGCGAGCAGAACGTCCTCTGCGGCGGCCTCTCCGAGCTGATCAAGGCCGGCTACCAGACGCTCGTCGACGCGGGCTACCAGCCCGAGGTCGCGTACTTCGAATGCGTGCACGAGGTGAAGCTGATCGTGGACCTGATCCACGAGGGTGGCCTCTCGTACATGCGCTACTCCGTCAGCGACACCGCGGAGTACGGCGACTACACCACCGGCCCGAAGATCGTCGACGACCGCACGCGCGCGGAGATGAAGAAGTCGCTCGCCGCGATCCAGGACGGATCGTGGGCGAAGAGCTGGATCGCCGAGTTCCAAGGGGGGTCGAGGAACCTGCTCGCCACGCGCGCCCGGGAGCAAGGCCTCGGTGTCGAGCAGGTGGGGCGCAAGCTCCGCGCGATGATGCCGTGGATCCCGAAGCGCGACGTCCCCGGCGTGTCGAACTAGCGGCGATGCGTCCCAACGCCGCGCCGCGAACGGCTGGGCCGGCCGGCGGCGAGCGCCCGGCGGACCGGCGAGCATTGCGGCGCAACAGCGCCGTGATGCTCGAAGGACCGGACCGTGCGCCGGCGCGGGCCATGATGCGGGCCGTCGGGTACGACGACGACGCGTTCCGCAAACCGTTGATCGGGGTCGCGCACGCGTGGATCGAGATCATGCCCTGCACCATCAACCAGCGGCAGCTCGCCGAGTGGGTCAAGGAAGGCATCCGTGCGGCCGGCGGCACGCCGGTCGAGGTGAACACAGTCGCGGTGTCCGACGGGATCTCGATGGGCACGGAGGGCATGAAATCCTCGCTCGTCTCGCGAGAAATCATCGCCGACTCGATCGAGCTCGTCGCCCGCGGCCACATGTTCGACGGCATCGTCTGCATATCGGGCTGCGACAAGACGATCCCCGGCACCGTCATGGCGCTGGCGCGCCTCGACATCCCGGGGCTCATGCTCTACGGCGGCTCGATCATGCCCGGCCGCTTCGAGGGCCGTGACGTCACCATCGGCGACGTCTTCGAGGCCGTCGGCGCGCACGCCGTCGGCAAGATGAGCGACGAGCGTCTCGCCGCGCTCGAGAAGGTCGCCTGCCCCGGACCGGGCGCGTGCGGCGGGCAGTTCACGGCCAACACGATGGCCACCGCCTACGAGGCGCTCGGGATCTCGCCGGCGGGCTCCGCCGGCGTCCCCGCCACCGACGCGGACCGTGCCGGGGTGGCGCGCGACGCGGGGCGGCTCGCGATGCGCCTGTTGGAGCAGGACGTGCGCCCGCGCTCGATCATCACCAAGGCCGGGCTCGAGAACGCGATCGCCGCCGTGATGGCGACGGGCGGCTCGACGAACGCGGTGCTGCACCTGCTTGCGACCGCGCGCGAGGCGGGGGTCGAGCTCTCGCTCGCGGACTTCCAGCGCATCTCCGACCGGACGCCGCTGCTCGCCGACATGAAGCCGTGGGGCCGCTTCACCGCGCCGGACATGCATCGCGCCGGCGGCATCCAGCTGGTGCTGAAGCGCCTCGCCGAAGCAGGAGTCCTCAACGAGGGCGCGCCGACCGTGACCGGGAAGACGGTTGGGGAGATCGCCCGCGCGGCGTCCGAGACGCCGAAGCAGGAGGTCGTGAAGCCGCTCGCCTCTCCGATCGCCGCGACGGGTGGGCTGCGGATCCTGCACGGGTCGCTCGCGCCCGAGGGAGCGGTGGCCAAGGTGTCCGGCCACGACGCCTCGTCGGTGTTCCGCGGCACCGCCAAGGTGTTCGACCGGGAGGAGGACGCGTTCGCCGCCGTCGAGACCGGGAGGATCGTGGCCGGCGACGTGGTCGTCATCCGCTACGAGGGGCCCCGCGGCGGTCCTGGGATGCGGGAGATGCTCGGGGTCACGGGGGCGATCGTCGGCGCGGGCCTCCACACCAAGGTCGCGCTGATCACGGACGGACGCTTTTCGGGCGCGACCCACGGGTTCGTGGTGGGTCACATCGCACCAGAGGCGGCGGCCCGCGGGCCGATCGCGGCCGTCCGCGACGGCGACACCATCGTCATCGACGCCGCGCGCCGCAGGCTCGACCTCGACATTCCGGCAGCCGAGCTCGAAGCCCGCCTCTCCGCCTGGAGTGAGCCCGCGCCCCGATATCGTCAAGGGGTGCTCGCCAAGTACGCCCGCCTCGTTTCCTCCGCGTCGGCGGGGGCGGTGACCCTCTAGTGGCCACCGTGATCGCGCGGAATGCGGCGCTCCTCGGCGTGCGCTGCCGCGCGTGCGGCACGCTGCAGCCGGCGGACACGCGCTACGTCTGCGCCGAGTGCATGGGCCCGATCGAGCCCGAGTACGACACCGCCGCGCTGGCGCGGGACGGCACTCGCGCCCGAATCCAGAGCGGGCCGCAGACGCTCTGGCGCTACGCCCCGCTCCTGCCGTGCGCCCCGGCCCCGGGGGCGTGGCCCACGGGCTGGACCGCGCTCGTCCCGGTGCCGCGCCTGGGCGCCGCACTCGGGATCGACGATCTCTGGATCAAGGACGACACGCGCAATCTGACGCTCTCCTTCAAGGACCGTCCGGTCGCCGTGGCCTCCGCCCGCGCGGTCGAGCAGGGTTGCACGGCGCTCGCGTGCGCGTCGACCGGCAACCTCGCCGGATCGGTCGCCGCCGCGGCCGCGCGGCTCGGCCTCCCGGCGTACGTGTTCGTTCCGGCCGAGACCGAGCCGGCGAAGGTCATGGCCGCCGCCACCTACGGCGCCACGGTGGTCCGCGTGAACGGCTCGTACGACCGAGTGAACCGGCTCTGCGCGACGCTGGCCGACGACCGCTCGTCGTGGGGCTTCGTGAACTTCACGCTGCGCCCGTACTACGCGGAGGGCAGCAAGACGATGCTGTTCGAGATCGCCGAGCAGAACGGCTGGCGCCTGCCGGACCACGTGATCGTGCCGGTGGGCTCCGGCGCGCTGCTCACGCGCACCGCCACCGCGGCGGCACAGCTGGTGGCCACGGGCCTCGTGCCCGAGACGCCGATGCGCATCTCCGCCGCGCAGCCGGCGGGCTGCGCGCCCGTGAGCGACGCGATACTCGACGACTGGCGCGCGGTGCGTCCGGTGCGCGAGGCGAAGACCATCGCCAAGTCCCTCGCGATCGGCGCGCCCGCCGACGGCGACGGGTCCGTCGCGGTCGTGAAGCGCACGGGCGGCTCGGCCGCCTCCGTGAGCGACGAGGACATCGTGGAGGCGTGCTCGCTCGCCGCCCGCACCGAGGGCATCAGCGTCGAGCCCGCGGGCGGCACGGTGGTCGCCACCGCGCGTGCGCTCGCGCGGCGCGGCGTGTTCCGCAAGAACGAGCGGGTCGTCCTGTACCTGACTGGCAACGGCTACAAGCAGGGTGCGGCCGAGAGCCTGCCGCTCGGCCCCGCGATCGCGCCCGACGTGGACGAGTTCCTCGCCGCGTACCCGCAGGCGCGCGCGTGAACATCCGCCTCCCGCAGCCACTGCGCTTCACCGTCGGCGGCGCCACGATCGTGCCGATCGAGGCGGCGAACATGGACGACCTCACCAAGCAGATCGCCGCGCGCTACCCCGAGCTCGCCGCGCGCGTGCTGAACGGCGGGGCGTTCGGTCCGTTCGTCACCGTGTTCGTGGACGGCGAGGACGCGCGCTTCCTGGAGCGAGACGCCGACCTGTCGAAGGTGAAGACGATCGAGATCCTGCCCGCGATGTCGGGTGGGGCGACGACCGAGGCCGCGCCGAGCGTGTTCGCGCGCGCGTCCAAGGCGGTCCACGGGTCGTTCATCGACGAGACGATCGGCATCGTCTTCCGCGGCCACCCCGACACGATCATCTTCGCGGTCGGATCACCCGCGGCAAAGGCCCTCGAGATGGCCCGCACGGACCAGCTCGTCGCCGACGTTCTGTCCCGCGACGGCGTCCTTCCGTTGGGCTACGGCACCACCGAGGGCGACGACGATCTGCGCGAGATCGTCGCGAGCGAGGCTCGCTCGTGGAAGATCGACGCGCCGGTCGACGGCGTGATCATCACCGCTGGCGCCCTGCAGGCGATCGACATGACGATCCGCCTGTTCGTGCAGCCCGGCGATCTCGCGGTGGTCGAGTCTCCCGCCTTCGCCAACAGCCTGTCCGCGCTGCGCAACGCGGGCGCCCGGATCCTCGAGGTTCCGATCGACGACGGCGGATTCGATCCCGACCGCGCGCGGCGGATGCTGGCGGAGCGCGGCGAGCGGGCCAAGCTGTTCCTCGTGGTGCCCAACTTCCAGAACCCGTCCGGGGCGACGATGCCGCTCGCGCGCCGGAACGAGCTGATCGCCCTCGCGCGCGAGCAAGGCTCCGTGATCGTCGAGGACGACCCGTACCGCGAGCTGCGCTACCGGGGCGAAGCGCTGTCATCGCTCGCGTCGCTCGCGCCGGACACGGTGGTCAACATCGGCTCGTTCTCGAAGACCTTCCTGCCCGGGCTGCGCGTCGGCTGGGCCATCGCACCCGTGCAGACGATCCACAGCCTCGCCCAGGTCAAGCAGACCATGGACTCGAACACGAGCATGATGAGCCAGCGCATCGTCGTGGCCTTCTACCGCCGCGGCGGCGTGCCGGAACACCTCGACGCGCTCCGCGCGATGTACCGCGAGAAGCAGGCCCGCGCCCGCGCCGCGCTGACGCGCGAGTTCGCCGGCACCGGCGTGACCTGGAACGATCCGGAGGGCGGCTTCTACTTCTGGGTCCGCCTGCCGGGCGGCCTCTCGGCGCGTCGCCTCTTCGCGGCCGCGCTCGACGAGCGCGTCGCCTTCGTTCCCGGCGACGCCTTCACCGTGGAAGTGGACCAGACGAGCAACTTCCGGTTCTCGTACTCCTCGCCCACGCCCGACCGCATCGACGAGGGGGTCCGCCGCCTGCGCCGCGCGTTCGACCGCATCTCTTCTGCGGCCACGCCGTCGGGCGCCGAGGCCGGACGCGGCGATGCGCGCCGCCAATCCTCACGCTAGACGGGACGATTCCCTGGTGAGCACGAAGACCGTGCCGCTCGACGCCGCCGCGGTGGCGGCGGCGGCCGCCACCATCAAGCCGCACATCGTCCGCACGCCGATGGAGCATTCCGAGGCGCTCTCCGAGCTGGCCGGCTGCGAGGTCCATCTCAAGCTCGAGAACCTGCAGCACATGGGCGCGTCGTTCAAGATCCGCGGCGCGCTCAACCGCGTGCTGGCGCTGCCGCTCGCCGAGCGGAGCAAGGGCGTCGTGACGGCGTCGGCCGGCAACCACGGGCAGGGGGTCGCGTTCGCGGCGCGCCTCGTCGGCGCGCCGGCGTGCGTGGTCCTTCCCACGAGCGTGCCGCTCGCCAAGCTGACCGCGATCCAGCGCGCGGGTGCCGAGGTCCTCATCCATGGCACCGACTACGACTCATCGCACGCGCGGGCGCTCGAGCTCGCGGCGGAGCGCGGGGCCACCTACGTCCACGCGTTCGACGACCCCGCGGTCATCGCCGGCCAGGGGACCGTCGTGCTCGAGATGCTGGAGGACGAGCCGCGCCTCGACGCCGTGGTGGTGCCGGTGGGCGGGGGCGGGCTGATCGCGGGTACCGTGCTCGCGCTCTCGGATCGCGCGCGGCGGCCCACCGTGATCGGCGCCCAATCGAAGGGTGGCGCCGCGTTCGCCGAGTCGTTCGCCGCGAGCACGGTGGTGGAGCGCCCCGCCGCGACCATCGCCGACGGCATCGCGGTGCGCCGGCCGTCCGAGCGGACGCTCGAGATCGCCCGGAGCGGCGTTGCAGAGATGCGCACCGTGTCGGACGAGCAGATCGCCGCCGCGATCGTGCTGCTTCTGGAGCGCCACAAGCTGCTCGCCGAGGGCGCCGGCGCCGCGGCGCTCGCCGCCCTGCTCGATGACCGCGGGACGCTCCGCGGCAAGCGGGTCGGGGTGATCGTGAGCGGCGGCAACATCGACCCGAACCTGCTCGGCAAGGTGCTCCAGACCGGTCTCGCGCAGGCTGGGCGGTACCTCGCGTTCCGGATGTGGCTCGACGACAAGCCCGGCGTGCTCGCGGAGCTCACGCGCATCCTCGCCAACGAGCACATCAACATCCTGCATGTGGGCATCCACCGCGTGGGGCCATACACCTCGCTCGGCCGCGTGGGTCTCGACGTGATCGTCGACACCCGCGACCGCGCACACGCGCTCGCCGTGCTCGCGCTGATCCGCTCGCACGGCTTCGCCGCGGAGGAGCTGGACACCGGTCCGGGCGACCGGAGGCCCTGATGGGAAAGACGCTCTCGCAGAAGGTGTGGGATGCGCACGTCGTGCGCCGCGCGGAGAACGAGCCCGACCTGCTCTACATCGACCTGCATCTGATCCACGAGGTCACGACGCCGCAGGCGTTCGAGGGTCTGCGCATGGCGAACCGGAAGGTGCGCCGGCCCGACCTGACCCTCGCCACCACCGACCACAACACACCGACCCGCGAGGGCGACACCCCGGACCCCGTCTCGGTGAAGCAGCTCGAGGCGCTCGCGAAGAACTGCAAGGACTTCAGCATCCGGCTCTACCCGCTGCGCAGCGAGGGGCAGGGGATCGTGCACGTGATCGGTCCGCAGCTCGGCCTGTCGCAGCCCGGCATGACGATCGTGTGCGGCGACAGCCACACCGCGACGCACGGCGCGCTCGGCGCGCTCGCGTTTGGCATCGGAACGAGCGAGGTCGAGCACGTGCTCGCCACGCAGACGCTGACGCAGCCGCGCCAGAGGACGATGGCCGTCACGGTGGAGGGCGACCTCCCTGAGAGCGTGAGTGCCAAGGACGTGATCCTCGGGATCATCAACCGGATCGGCGTGTCGGGCGGGGTCGGGCACGTCATCGAGTACCGCGGCTCCGCCATCCGCAGCCTGTCGATGGACGGCCGGATGACGGTCTGCAACATGTCGATCGAGGGCGGCGCGCGCGCCGGCATGATCGCTCCCGACGACACCACGTTCCGGTACCTGGAAGGCCGCCCGCACGCGCCGAAGGGCGCGGACTGGCAGCGCGCGCTCGATGAGTGGCGCGCGCTCGCCACCGACGCCAGCGCCGCGTTCGACACCGAGGTCAAGATCGACGCGGGCGAGCTGCGCCCGTACGTGACGTGGGGCACGAACCCGGCCCAGTCGACGACGATCGACGGCGCGGTGCCCGACCCCGACTCGTTCACCGATGCGGCCAAGCGCGACCAGGCGGTGCGCGCCCTTCGCTACCAGGACCTGAGGCCCGGCACGCCGATCCGCGAGATCGGGATCGACGCGGTGTTCATCGGCTCCTGCACCAACTCCCGCATCGAGGACCTCCGCACCGCGGCCCGGGTGGCGGCCGGGCGAAAGGTGCGCGCGGGCATCCGCGCCATGGTCGTGCCGGGATCCGAGCAGGTCCGCCGCCAGGCCGAGAGCGAGGGCCTCGACCGGATCTTCAAGTCCGCGGGCTTCGACTGGCGCGAGCTCGCCGGCTGCTCGATGTGCCTGGGCATGAATCCCGACATCCTCAGGCCCGGCGAGCGGTGCGCCTCCACCTCGAACCGCAACTTCGAAGGGCGCCAAGGACCGGGTGGCAGGACGCACCTGGTCTCGCCCGCGGTCGCCGCCGCCACGGCGATCGCCGGCCACTTCGCCCTGCCGGGCGATCTGAAGTGAGGAAGCAGGACGTGATCACGGGGCAGGCGATGCCGCTGGACCGCTCGGATGTGGACACCGACCAGATCATCCCGGCGCACTGGCTGCGCCGGATCGAGCGGACCGGCTTTTCGGAGGGCCTGTTCGAGGCGTGGCGGAAGGACCCGGCGTTCGTGCTCAACGACGCGCGGTACAAGGGCGCGCCGATCCTGGTGGCGGGCGCGAACTTCGGCTGTGGCTCGTCGCGCGAGCACGCGCCCTGGGCGCTCGACGAGTACGGGTTCCGCGCGGTCATCGCCCCGTCGTTCGCCGACATCTTCCGCCAGAACAGCTTGAAGATCGGCCTCGTGCCCGCGGCGATCCCGGCGTCCGCGGTCGCGCGGCTCCTGGCCGCGGCCAAGGCCGATCCCGCGCTCGAGGTCACCGTCGACGTGAAGCGGCTGCGGGTCGTCGCGCCGGGCGCGGGCGTCGACGAGGCATTCGCGCTCGATGCGTTCACGCAGTGGCGCGTCCTCG
>VGPA01000042.1 GCA_016875665.1 Chloroflexota bacterium
CGGCTGCTCGGGATCGACCCCCGGTCGGCCCGGCGCCGGCTGGCGGCCACGCGCAGCCGCCTCGGCCTGGCTGACGCCGACGGCCCGTCCATAGGACAATGGCTTGTGACCGAGCTGATCGTCCCGCCCACCCGGGCGCTCCAGCTCCGGCTGTTCAGGCAGTCAGAAGGGGAACAACCAGGTGAGCAAAGGGCAGTCCAAGAAGAAAACCATTGGCAAGCTCGGCTGGCGTTCGAAGAAGGCGAACCACGGGCGTAAGCCCGGAATGGGCCGCGGGACGCGCAACTAGGCCGAGCGTGCCCCGCACGGCCTCGCGCCGCTAAGGCGGCAGCAGCCTCAGGAACACCTCGCTGGCGAGCAGCCTCCCCCGCGGCGAAAGACGGGCGCGGTCGCCGCGCAGACGGACGAGGCCCGTGCCGTCGAGCGACGCGAGTGCGGCGCGAACGCTCCCGGCCGCGCCGGCACCGAACCGCTGCGCATGGCGCGCGAGATCCAGGCCTTCGTCGGTACGGAGCGCCAGCATCGCGGTGTCGCTCGCCTCGTCCGCGGCCGGATCCGGGGTGCGCCCTTCGCCCGCCTCGACCCTCCGCACATACTCCACGAGCGACACCGGGTTGCGCGAGCGGGCGCCGCCGAGGTGCGAGTGCGCACCCGCCCCGAGGCCCAGCCACTCCTCGTTGCGCCAATAGCCGAGGTTGTGCTGCGCGCGCATGCCGGGCCGTGCCCAGTTCGCGATTTCGTAGTGGCGGAACCCCGCTCGGCGGAGGACCCGCTCGGCCGTCTCGTACATCGCCGCGACAGCGTCCTCCTGCGGCGCCGCCGCCTGGGCTCGGGCGCGCCACCGCACGACCACCGGCCAGCCGCCGCCCGGCCAGTTCGCGTCGGCTTCCTCGCGCTCGCGCTCCAGTTCGAGCGGATAGCACGAGAGGTGCTCGGGCTCGAGCGCGACCGCGGCATCGAGGTCGGCGGCCCAGTCGGCGGCGGTCTGGCCGGGCCATCCGAAGATGAGATCGATGCCCACGGCGAGGCCGCGTGCGTGGGCGGCGGCCACCGCCGGGGCGACGTCGGACACCTGATGCGTGCGCCCGAGGGCGGCGAGGCCGCGCTGGTCGAGCGACTGCGCGCCGAGTGAGATCCGCGTGACCCCCGCGGCACGCCACGCGTCGAGCCGAGCGGCGTCGAGCGTCGCGGGGTTGGCCTCGAGCGTCGCCTCCCTGGGGCGGAGGTCGAACGCGGCGCCGAGCGCGGCGGCGAGCACCCCGACCTCGTCGGGCTCGAGCAGGCTCGGCGTTCCGCCGCCGACGTACAGAGTCCGCGCGCGCGGCCGGCCAAGCGCGTTGCCCTCACGACGCGCCTCGGCCGCGAGCGCGTCGAGGTACCGCGTGCGCAGAGCCGTCGCGGCGGGCGCCGTCGCGAAGTCGCAGTAGGGGCACCGCGCCGCGCAGAACGGCACGTGCACGTAGAGGCCGATGCCTCTCACGTCAGCGTGGATCGCCGAGCGGATCCGGGAGCCCGGCGTCCTCCGAAAGCGTCGCGGTCGTGCCGATGTCGACCCGCCACTCGCCCGACTCGCGAACGAATCCGAGCAGATGGGCGGGACGCCACTCCTCCTCACGCACGATGCGTTCCTCGGGGAAGTCTTGGAGCAGGAGCACGAATGCCGTCCTCCGATCGACGATGCGCGCGGCCGACACCCCGAACGTCGTCAGCCCGGCGCCGCACACGGCCATCGCACTGTCCAGGAGCGGCGCCGCCACGGGCCCGAGCCGCGCGTCGCCGTCGTCGTCCGCCACCCCCGCGGCCCGATGGAGGGCGATGCCCGCCGCGACCGCGTAGCGGCCCTCGAGCAGGCCGCGCGACTCTTGCGACAGGCGCGCCCACACGAGCTCGAGGTCGCGCGAGGCGAGCGCGCGGAGGAAGGTCGAGGCGAGCAGCTGCGTCGGGTGCTCGAACTGCACCTTGTAGCCGCCCTCGACCCGCACGGTGCGCCGCGGGCGCATCTCCCACAGCCGCGCGGCGATGTACTCGAACGGCCGCATTCCCTTAGAGCTCGTCCTTGATGCGGAGCACGGCGAGGAACGCCTCCTGGGGGATCTCGACCTGTCCCACCATCTTCATCCGCTTCTTGCCTTCCTTCTGCTTCTCCAAGAGCTTGCGCTTGCGGGTGATGTCGCCGCCGTAGCACTTGGCGAGCACGTCTTTGCGCTTGGCCTTCACGCTCTCGGAGGCCACGACCTTGCCGCCGATGGCCGCCTGGATGCGGACGTCGAACATTTGCTTGGGGATGAGCGTGCGCAGCTTCTGCGTGAGCACGCGGCCGACGCTCATCGTGAGCGAGCGGTGGATGATCACGGACAGCGCGTCGACGATCGTCCCGGCGACGAGGATGTCGAGCCGCACCAGATCCGCCGCGCGGTACTCGAACATCTCGTAGTCGAGCGACGCATAGCCCTGCGAACGGCTCTTCAGCTGATCGTAGAAGTCGACGATCACCTCGCCGAGGGGCATCTCGTAGGTGAGCATCGCGCGCGTGGGATCCACGTACGACATGTCGCGCTGGATGCCGCGCTTGCTCTGGGCGAGGTCCATGAGCGGCCCGACGTAGCTGGTCGGCGTGATGATCGTCACCTTCATCCACGGCTCGCGGATCTCCTCGATCGATCCCGGATCGGGCAGCTCGGCGGGGTTGTCGACGAGCACCTCGGCGCCGCCGTGCGTGATCACCCGGTACTCGACGGACGGGGAGGTGGCGATGAGATCCACTCCGTACTCGCGCTCCAGACGCTCCTGGATGATCTCCATGTGCAGGAGTCCGAGGAACCCGCACCGGAACCCGAAGCCCAGCGCCTGTGAGGTCTCGGGCTCGTACACGAGCGACGCGTCGTTCAGGCGCAGCTTCTCGAGCGCTTCCTTCAGCTCGGGGTAGGCATCCGATTCCGTCGGATAGAAGCCGGCGAAGACCATCGACTTGGCGGGCCGGTAGCCCGGGAGCGGCTCGGCCGCCGGCCGGTCGGCGAGCGTCATCGTGTCTCCCACCCGGCAATCGGCGACGGCCTTGAGGCCGGTGGCGACGTAGCCCACCTCGCCGGCCTCGAGGCGCTCGCGCCGCACGGCCTCGGGCGCGAAGACGCCGAGCTCGGGGAGGAGCGACGAGCTGCCGGTTGCCATGAGCAGGATCCGCTGGCCCGCCTCGAGCAGGCCGTCGACCACGCGCACGTGGGCGACCACGCCCTTGTACGCGTCGTAGTGCGAGTCGAAGATCATCGCGCGCAGCGGAGCCGCCGCGTCGCCCGCCGGCGGCGGGACCCGCTCGACGACCGCGTGCAGCAGGTCGGCGACGCCGAGGCCGGTCTTGCCCGAGGCGAGGAGCACCTCTTCATCCTTGAAGCCCAGCGTCGTGCGCAGGTCCTCGCGGATCACGTCCAGGTCGATGCTCGGCAGGTCGACCTTGTTGATCACCGGGACCACCTCGAGCCCCTGCTCCACCGCGAGATAGGCGTTGGCGAGCGTCTGGGCTTCGATGCCCTGGGACGCGTCGACCAGCAGGAGCGCGCCCTCGCAGGCCGCGAGCGAGCGGCTCACCTCGTAGTTGAAGTCGACGTGGCCGGGCGTGTCGATCAGGTTCAGCTCGTACTCCTGGCCGTCGCGGCCCGTCCAGGCCATGCGGACGGCGCGCGCCTTGATGGTGATGCCCTTCTCGCGCTCGAGCTCCATCGAGTCGAGGAGCTGGTCGCGCATCTCGCGACGCGACACGGTCCCCGTCATCTCGAGAATGCGGTCGGACAGCGTCGTCTTCCCGTGGTCGACGTGCGCGATCACCGAGAAGTTGCGGATGCGGGCCTGCGTCACGCGGTCCTCGCCCCGCGGCGGCGGATCGCCTCCCGCAGCTCCGCGAGCTCCCCCACGCGGAAGATCGTCGACAGCGCGAGATAGGCGAGCCCGCCCACTCCCGCCGCGAGCAGCGTCTGGAGGAGGAGGCCGGCCTTCGTCTCGTCGAGATCCACGGTCACGTTCGTCACGCGGATGAACAGGAACATCGCGAGGCCCATCAGCGCCGCCGCGAGCGTGATGCGGAGGAGCGACCCCAGGAGCGCCACCAGCCGCAGCCGCGCGCGCGGCGCGAGGAGCGCGAGCAGGAGGCCGGCCTCGACCAGTGTCGCGAGCGAGTTCGCGAGCGCGAGGCCGTTGATCCCGAGCGACGGCGCGAGCTGGACGGCGAGCACGACGTTGATCGCGATCGAGACTCCGGTCAGCGCCAGCGGTGTGCCGGTGTCCTTCGTCGCGTAGTAGCCGCGGGCGAGGATCTGCACCATCGCGTGGCCCACGAGGCCGAACGCGTACAGGAGGAACGCGGCCGCGGTGGCCTCGCGGAGCGCCGGGCCGAATTCGTTGTACTGGAAAAGCAGGTGCACGATGGGTCGCCGCAGCACGATCATCACGACGGCCGTCGGGATGGTGAGGAACAGGATCCAGCGGAGCGCCTGCTCGAGCGCATCGCGCATCGGCACCGTGAGGCCCATCGCCGCGTAGCGCGACAGCGCCGGGAACGCCGCCGACGAGATCGCGATCGAGAACACGCCGAGCGGCAGCAGCATCAGCTGGAACGCGTACGTGAGCGCGGTGAGCGATCCCGGCTCCATCCGAGAGGCGAGGTTGAGGTCCACGAACAGCACGAGCTGCGTGATCGCGAGCGCCAGCGTCCGCGGCCCGGCGAGCTTCGCGATCTCGCGCACGCCCGGATGGCCGAGATTCAGCGCGAGCGCGTACTTGGTCCGCCGGAAGGTGAGCTCGGGGACCTGGACGAGCCACATCATCGCGGCGCCCACGACGACGCCGTACGCGAGCGCGGTGATGCCCGCGAAGGGCGCCGCGAAGAACGCGAAGACGATGATCACCAGGTTGTAGACCAGCGGCGCGGTCGCCCCGGAAAGGAACTGGCGGTACGAGTTGAGGATCCCGGTGAACAGGGCTGACAGCCCCATGAAGATGGGAGACAGCAGCATGATCCGCGTCAGATCGGTGGTGAGCGCGAGCTGCTGCGCGTCGAACTGGGGCACGAGGAGCGGCATCAGGAGCGGCGCGAGGATCCACATCACCACCGACAGCACGACCAGCGCGACGAGCAGGAGGTTCATCACGCTCGAAGCCACGCGCCAGGCCTCGCCCTCGTCCTCCTTGGCGAGGTAGCCCGCGAACACGGGGATGAACGCCGAGGCGAGCGCGCCGGCGACGATCAGGTTGAAGATCGTGTCGGGGATCCGGAAGGCCGCCCAGAAGGCGTCGAGCTGCCGCGGGTCGCCGGCGAACTGGGCGCCGATCACCGACAGCCGGAGCCAGCCGAGGATCCGGCTGGCGACGAGGGTGAGGATCATGACCACGGAGGCCTGGGCGACGGACATGGTCATCGATCAAGAACAGCTTCGCTGTTCGGCTCCGCCTCGACCTCGCTCCTCCCGGCAAAGCCGCTCGTCGCTCGGGCTCTCATTCATCGGCCATGCTAGAGAGCGCTCCCGCCCGGCATCCGCTATCGTCACCCGCGATGGCCGCTCCCACCAAGAAGAAGAAGCGCTCGACGCTCAAGCGCATCCGTCAGAACGCCCGCCAGGCTGCCGTGAACACCCTCGGCCGATCGTCTGCCCGCACGGCGGTCCGCGCCGCCCGCAAGGCGATCGCGTCGGGCGCGGCGGACGCCAAGGCCACCGTCGCCGCCGCCGCGAGCGCGCTGGCTCGCGCCGCTAAGCGGGGCGCGATCCACAAGAACGCCGCCGCCCGCCGCCGCGGACGCATCGCGAGAGCCGCCGCCAAGGCCAAGAAGGCCTAGACCGGCGACTACCCCGCGTAGCGGGGGAAGGCGGCCTTGCCCGGATAGCGCGCGGCGTCCCCCAGATCCAGCTCGATCTCCATGAGCCGGTTGTACTTCGCCACGCGGTCCGTACGGCAGAGCGAGCCGGTCTTGATCTGCCCGGTGGAGAGGGCGACGGCGAGGTCGGCGATCGTCGTGTCCTCGGTCTCGCCGGAGCGATGCGACATGACCGCCGCGTACCCGGCGCGGTGCGCGAGCTCGACCGCCTCGATCGTCTCCGTCAACGTCCCGATTTGGTTGAGCTTGATGAGCACGGCGTTGCCGCACGCTTCGTCGACGCCGCGGCGGATGCGCGCCACGTTCGTGACGAACAGGTCGTCGCCCACGAGCTGCACCTTGCCGCCGAGCGATGCGGTGAGGGTCTTCCAGCCGGCCCAGTCGTCCTCCGCGAGCCCGTCCTCGATCGAGAGAATCGGGTACTTCGCGCACCACTCGCCGTAGAGAGCGGCCATACCCGCGCTGTCGAGCGTGCGCTGCTCGCGCGCGAGTCCGTACTTCCCGTTCTGGTACAGCTCGGTCGAGGCCGGGTCGAGCGCGATTCCGATCTGGCTGCCGGCCTGGTAGCCCGCCTTCTCGATCGCCTCGAGGATGAGGTCGATCGGCTGGGCGTTGCTCGTCAGTCCCGAGGGAGCGAAACCGCCCTCGTCGCCCACGCCCGTGCCCATGTGGCGGTCGTGCAGCAGCGCCTTCAGCGCGTTGAAGATCTCCGACCCCGCACGGATCGCTTCGGCGAAGGTCGGCACGCCGTGCGGGACGATCATGTACTCCTGCATGTCGGCGCTGTCGGTGGCGTGCTTGCCGCCGTTCAGGATGTTCATCATCGGCACGGGCAGGGTGCGGGCGAGCGGCCCGCCGAGATAGCGGTAGAGCGGAATGCCCATCGCGGTGGCCGATGCGCGCGCGCACGCGAGCGAGGTCCCGAGGATCGCGTTCGCGCCGAGCTTCGCCTTATTGGGTGTCCCGTCCAGCGAGCGCAGGAGCTTGTCCACCGCCGCCTGGTCGGCCGCGTCCTCGCCAACGAGCTCGGGCGCGATGATGTCGTCCACGTGCGCGACCGCCTTGCGCACGCCCTTGCCGCGGTAGCGGTCCTTCGCGCCGTCGCGCAGCTCGACGGCCTCGTGTGCTCCGGTCGAGGCGCCGCTCGGAACGAGCGCCGTACCCCGCGCACCGCTCTCGACGAGGACGTCGACCGCGACGGTCGGATCCCCGCGCGAATCGAGGACCTCGCGGGCGCGGACGCGCGTGATGATCGTGGATTGGCTCATTGCTCGACCCTCCTGCGCTACGCGTCGGGGATCGCTGCGACGCCGGGCAGGGTCCTGCCCTCGATCAGCTCGAGCGACGCGCCTCCACCCGTGGAGACGTGGGTCATGCGCGACGCGAGACCGGCCTCCTCGACCGCCTGGACCGACTCGCCCCCGCCCACGACGGTGGTCGCGCCGCGGCCGGTCGCCTCCGCCAGCAGCTCGGCGATACGCCGGGTGCCGGCGGCGAACGCGGCAACTTCGAACACGCCGAGCGGCCCGTTCCAGAAGACCGTCTTCGCCGCGCCGATGGACCGGGCGTACGCGGCGATCGTGCGCGGACCGATGTCGACGATCGCGACGTCCGCGGGGACGCCTCCTGCGGCGACGGTCTTCGCGCGCACCGCGGCACTCGCGTCGATGCCCGGCGCGACGACGACGTCTGTGGGCAGAAGCACGGTGTGGCCGGCCTTCTCGCCCGCGGCGAGGATCGCCTCGGCGTCCGCCATGCGGTCCCGCTCGGCGAGCGAGCGTCCGATCGGATGGCCGGTCGCGGCGAGGAACGTGTTGGCCATGCCGCCGCCGATCGCCAGCGTGTCGGCGCGGTTGACGAGCGCTTTGAGGACGTCGATCTTGGAAGAGACCTTCGCCCCGCCCACGATCGCGAGGAACGGCCGCGCGGGCGAATCCAGGAGGCCGCCCAGCGATGAGACCTCGCGCTCCAGCAGGAGGCCGGCGTACGCCGGGAGCAGCCGTGCCACGCCGGCGGTCGACGCGTGCGCGCGGTGCGCCGTGCCGAAGGCGTCGTTCACGTAGAGGTCGAACGGCTTGGCGAGCGCCTGGGTGAAGGCGGCGTCGTTCTCCTCCTCCTCCGCGTGGAACCGCACGTTCTCCAGCAGCAGCACCTCGCCGTCGCCGAGCGCGGCCACGCGCGTCGCGACGTCGTCGCCGACCGAGTCCGCCGCCAGCGCCACCGGGCGGCCGAGGATCTCGCCAAGCCGCCGTGCCACGGGCGCGAGCGTGAGCGACGCGTCGGCCCCCTTCGGCCGGCCCAGGTGCGAGACGAGCGCGATCCGCGCGCCCCGCTCGCGCAGCAGCGCGATGGTTGGGAGCGCGGCGCGGATGCGGCTGTCGTCGGCGACCGCGCCCTCACGAAGCGGCACGTTGAAGTCCACGCGGACGAGCACGTGCTTCCCGGAGGACTGCGCCTCCCGCACGGAACGCTTCTTGACACTCACGAGCGCGCCCGGAGCGTCAGCGCGCTGCGGCGGCGGCGGGCTTCGCGAGCTTGGCGGCGACGAGCGCCGTGATGTCGGCGAGCCGGCAGGCGTAGCCCCACTCGTTGTCGTACCAGGCGACGACCTTGACCATGTTGCCCAGCACGATCGTGTCGATGCCGCTCACGATCGTCGAGTGGGTGTCGCCCTTGAGATCGCTCGAGACGAGCGGCTCCTCGGTGTAGTCCATGATCCCCGCGAGCTCGCCGGCGGTCGCCTTCTTGAACGCCGCGTTGACCTCGTCCTTGGTCACCTCGCGCTTGAGCGTCGCGACGAAGTCCACGACGGACACGGTCGGGGTCGGCACGCGGAAGGCCATGCCGGTGAATTTGCCGTCGAGCTCGGGGATGACGAGCGCCACCGCCTTCGCCGCGCCCGTGGCCGACGGGACGATGTTCGCCGCCGCGGCGCGCGCGTCGCGCGGGTCGGACGCCACGACGTCGAGCGTCTTCTGCGAGTTGGTGTAGGAGTGCACGGTCGTGAGGAAGCCCCGCTCGATGCCGAAGGTGTCGTTGAGGACCTTCGCCACCGGCGCGAGGCCGTTCGTCGTGCAGGAGGCGTTCGAGATCACGGAGTGCTTCGCGAGGTCGAGCTTGCCTTCGTTCACGCCGAGGACGACGGTGATGTCCTCGTTCTTGGCGGGGGCCGAGATGATGACCTTCTTCGCACCGGCGTCGATGTGCGCCTTCGCCTTCGTCCCGTCGGTGAAGAAGCCGGTCGACTCGATCACGACGTCGACGCCGAGATCCTTCCACGGGAGCTTCGCGGGATCGCGCTCCTGCACCACCTTGATGTGGCGCCCGTCGATGACCAGCTCGTCGGCGGTGGCCGAGACCTCGCCCGGGTACTTGCCGTAGTTGGTGTCGTGCTTGAACAGGTGCGCGTTCATCTTGGGGTCGGCGAGGTCGTTGACCGCGACCACCTGCACCTCGGGGTGCCGCTCGATCAGCGCCTTCAGGCATTGCCGCCCGATCCGGCCGAAGCCGTTGATCGCGACCTTCATGTCATCCTCCCCCGCGTTTGGGACGCCGACCGTCATCGCCCGTCCGGCCGGAACCATTCTCCCCGACCCCGGGCCACCTCGCGC
>VGPA01000043.1 GCA_016875665.1 Chloroflexota bacterium
CCTCGACGCGGTCCGGGCGTGCGGTGGACCGCTCGGCGGCCGCGGTACGGCCCGCGCGCCCGCCGAACACGAGGCATTCCAGAAGCGAGTTGGAGGCGAGGCGGTTCGCGCCGTGCACGCCGGTGCAGGCGCACTCGCCCGCCGCATAGAGGCCCGCGAGCGTCGAGCGGCCGCACAGGTCGGTCACGATCCCGCCCATCGTGTAGTGGGCCGCCGGCGACACGGGAACCGCCTCCCGTGCGGGGTCGATCCCCCCGGCGCGGATGGCCTCGACGATGGTCGGGAAGCGTTCGCGGTCGATCGCACGCAGATCGAGCCGCGCGCCGCCACGCACGAAGATGGCGCGGGCCACCTCGTCGCGCGGGGCGAGCTCGTCGACGAAGCGCTCGCCGCGGTCGTCGAGGAGCGTGGCACCCTCGCCGCGCAGCGCCTCGCTGAGGAGGTGGCCGCTGACAAGCGCCGTGGGATGGAACTGGACCAGCTCGAGATCCGCCAGCGCCGCGCCCGCCGCGTGGGCGAGCGACGCGCCTTCGCCGCGCGAGCCGAGCGGGTTCGTCGTGCGCGCCCACAGCGCGGCGTAGCCGCCCGTCGCGAGGATCGTCGATCCCGCCGCGACCGCACGCCGGTCGGTGCGCACCCCCGCGCAACGGCCGTCACCGGTCAGCAGCGCGAGGACGCGCTCGCCGCTCGAGATGCGGATGCGCTCGTGCTCGAGCGCGTGGCGCGCGAGGACCATGACGAGCGCGTGTCCGGTCTCGGCGCCGCCCACGTGATGGATCCGGCGCCGACCGTGGCCGCCTTCGAGCCCGGTCTCCGGGCCGAAGGGCACCCCGAGTGCCGCCAGCCGGTCGATCCAGGCCGGCCCCTCTCGCACGAGCGCGTCGACCGCGGAGGGGCGCGCCAGCCCGCGTCCGGCACGGAGGGTGTCGTCGGCGTGCAGCGCCGGGGTGTCGTCGTCATCCATCGCGGCCGCGATGCCGCCCTGCGCCCGGTCGCTCGACCCGCCGTCGGGTGCGGTCGCGGACACGATCAGGACATCGGCGCCGGCACCTGCGGCCTCGAGTGCGGCGGTGAGCCCGGCGATGCCGGCGCCCACGACCAAGACGTCACAGGAATCCGAGGGCTCCAAAGGGGGGTGAGCCATGAGGCGATTCCGTGAGGTGCGTTCTCCACGATCCGAGGGGTGAGGTCGTCCTTGCGGAGCCGGCGCCTCAGCGCTCGCTCGTGCTGCCGACCATTCTATGCCCCGAGGTCAGGGCTCCAGGCGCCCACTGACGGTCATGACCCCCCGCTGCACCTCGACTCCGGTGAGCGTCAACTGGGGGGGTAGCGCGTCCCCGATCGCGCGCGCGAGCTGCGCGGCGACGGCCTCCCGCACCGCGTCCGGGAGGGGGACGCCGCCGATGCTCGCGCTCTCGACGACGAGCGCGGCCTTGCCGGCCCGCACCTGCGGGACCGCGGCCAGCGTCGCGTCCGTGACGAGGAAGCCCAGGGACGCGCGCGCGTCGAGGGTGATCCGGCCGGGTACGAGACGGATCACGGGGTCGCTGATGGTCGCTCCGCTCCAGCTCTGCGGGAAGTACCGTCCAGCCACCGCTTGGACCTGGGCCTCGGTGAGGGTGAACGTCACGGGAACGGTTAGGGCACCCTGGTCGGGTGCGGTGGCCGGTGGACCCGCGGGCTGCTGGCGGGGCGTCATCGCGTACAGCACGACGGCGCCCCCGACCAGAACAACCAGGAGGAAGCGCAGCATCGTCCCAGTCTATTGGCGCCGCACGGCGGACCCTCGGCCATACCCATCAGGGGACGGACCATTGCCGCACCGATCGGGCTACTGCGCATTCCGTAGCGGCACGTGCCGATGATGATTTCTTGAACGCCCTCGCGGGTGACGATCGTCCGGTTGCTGGACGAAGCCGCGATCGCGCTCGCCGTGGTCTTGGGCCTGCTCGCCGTGGCGGGCCTGCTGCTGCTGCTGCATCGCAGGATCGACCGTCTCGGCCGGACCGTCACGAGCGAGCGTCTGCAGCTCCAGCAGGAGCTGGACCGGCGCGAGGAGTACGTCACCTCCCTCGCCCGCGAGCTGATGAACCCGATCGCGGCGATCACCTACGCCTCGCACGCGCTGATGCGCGGGACGGCGGACGTCCTCGGGTTTGCCGCGGGGATCGCGGCCGAGGCGGAAGGAGCGGCCGGCATGGTGCGTCAGCTCGGCGACGCGGCGCGCGTCGAATCGCGCCGGCTCCGGCTCGCGCTCGCCCCGACCGATCTCGTCGGCGTCGTGCGCGAGGTGGTCCGCACCTTCGACCCGGGGCCGCGCCATCGCGTGCTGCTCGAGCCGATGCCGCCCCGGCTGATCGTCAAGGGCGACGCGGGCGCGATCGCGAAAGTGGTACGCAGCCTGCTCGGCAACTCGGTCGCGTACACGCCGGCGTGCGAGGTGACGGTCGAGGTGAAGCGCGGCCCGGACGGGCGCAGCGCGGTCGTGGCCGTGAACGACGCGGGACCGGGGATCCCCGCCGATGAGCGCCCGCTGCTGTTTCAGAAGTTCGCCCGGCTGTCGACGGCCGGTGGGACCGCCGGTGCCGGGCTCGGGCTGTTCCTGTCGCGCGCGATCGTCGAGGAGCACGGCGGCGTCCTCAGCGTGGCCTGGCCCGAGCAGGGCGGATCGCGCTTCTGGTTCAGCCTGCCGCTCGAGGAGGTCGCGGTCCCCGACTAGCCGCTCCTCGGGCCTGATGCGTCAGGGAAGACGGTTGAAGTAGGCCAGCGAGAACGCGCCCGCGACGAGGGCGAAAAGCGCTGCGAGCGCGGTGAAGAGCGACGAGATCTCCGTCTTTTCGGTGCGGAAGATCGTCTTCGCCCCGAGGTTCTCATACACCGTGCGCAGCTCGTCGAGGTTCTGGGCGTTGAAGTACTGCGTGTCGGTGCCCGCGGCGATCGCCTTCAGCGTCGCTTCGTCGAGCACCGTCCGGATGGCCCGCCCCTGGATGCGGAGCACGGTCCCCGCCGCGGTGCCCACCCCGATCGTGTGGATGCGAACGCCGCGATTCTTCGCGTGCTCCAGCAGCGCGAGCGGAGCCGGAGGCTGGTTGTTCTCGCCGTCGGTCAGCAGGATGATCGTCGCCGGCGCGTAGACACCGGCGGGCAGCGGCGGCGGGGGCGTGGCGAGCGTTCCCGCGCGCGCGGCCTGGTTGAAGGACTCGCTCGGCAGCTCCGCGTCGGACCCCTCGACGAGCGCGTCGAGGCTCGCCAGGATGCCGCGCCCGATGGCCGTGCCGCGCTGCGGGCGCAGGCGCGAGATCGCGGCGATGGCGGCGTCGCGGTCCGTCGTGGGCGGCTGCACGATCACGGCGGCGTCCGAAAACGCGACGACGCCCACGCGCACCTTGTCGTTCGAGCGCTGCCTCTCGACGAAGCGCTTCGCGGCGTCCTTGGCCGCCTCCATGCGGTTGGGTGCCAGGTCCTCGGCGAACATGCTTCCGGACACGTCCATGGCCAGAATCACCACCCCCTCCTCGTTGGGGAGCGTGACGACGGCGACCGGGCGCGCCAGCGCGACCAGCATGAAGAACAGGGCGATCAGGAAGAGGACCGGCGGGACGTGGCGCTTGCGGCCGGGCCCTTTGCCCACCGCCTCCCGCACCAGCGAGAGGCTGGCGTAGCGGAGCGCGTAACGATTCCTGCGACGCTGCGCGCGCCAGTACAGGAACGCCAGCAGCGGCACGAGCAGCACCACCGGCAGAGCCCAGCCCCAGAGGAATGTCATCTACGCGGCCCCTGCCCGCAGGCGTCCGCGCCGCTTGCGCTGCGCGGCGAAGACCACGATCGAGCGCACGATGTCCTCCTCCGTCGACACGGTGAGGACGTCGACCCCGGCACGCTTGAAGGCCCGCGCGAGATCGGCTTCGCGCTTCGCCGTGGCCTCGGCGAAGCGCTTCCGAAAGCCCGGGTCGCGCGTGTCCACGTGCAGCTGCTCGCCGGTCTCCGCATCCTCGAGCACGAGCGGCCCGACGTCGGGGAGGCTCCGCTCGCGCGGGTCGACCAGGCGCACCGCGAGGACTTCGTGGCGCCGGGCGAGGAGCGCGAGCGGCCGCTCCCACCCCGGCTCGCTGATGAAATCCGAGACGACGAACACGAGCGACCGCCGGGTGATCGCGGCGAGGCCGCCCTCCAGCAGCTCGGCGAGCGCGGTGAAGGGCGCCCGCTGGAGCTTGGGCCTGCGCGTGAGATCGTTCAGGATGCGCAGCACGTGGGCCCGGCCGCTTCGCGCGGGGATCACGCGCTCCACCCGGTGCGCGTAGAGGATCGCGCCCACGCGGTTGCCTTGCCGCGTCAGCAGGCGCGCGACGAGGCCGACCATCTCGATGAGCAGCGCGCGCTTGGGCGCACGCGCGGTGCCGAAGTCGATCGAGGGCGAGAGGTCGAGCAGCAGCTGCGCCGTGATCTCGCGGTCCTCGTGGTACTGCCGCACGTACGGCACGTCCATGCGCGCGGTGACGTTCCAGTCGATCCGGCGCACGTCATCCTCGGACGTGTACTCGCGGAGGTCGGCGAAGTCGACCCCCTGCCCGTAGAGCAGGGTGCGGTAGTCGCCCTGGAGCAGACCGTCCAGGCGCTTCAGCACGGTCCATTCGAGTCTCCTGAGCAGTCGCTCAGGGGACTCGCCCCCCGGTGGGGGCACGGCGGCGGCCGGCGAAGCCGGCCGCACCGACGCGTCAGGCACGCGTCTTCACGGGAGTCGGGCGCATCGGCTCGGGCGGGTTGGGGATCTTCTCCATCAGCCTGCCGAGGATCGCGTCCGCGGTCACGCCGTCGGAGAGGGCCTCGTACGAAAGCACGAGCCGGTGACGCAGCACGTCCATGACCATGTCGCGCACGTCCTGCGACAGCACGTACTCACGGCCGCGCATGAACGCGAGGGCACGCGCCGTGAGCACGAGGTTGATCGACGCACGCGGGCTCGCGCCGTAGGTCAGGTAGCGGCCGAGCTCGCCGAGCCCGTACTCCTTCGGGCGCCGCGTCGCGCTGACGATGCGCACCACGTACTCCATGAGCGCAGGGTCGACGTAGACCGCCTCGGCCTCGCGCTGGAGCCCGGCCAGCTGCTCGACCGTCAGGACGGGAGCGGCCGACGGCCGCGCCCCGGTCATGCGCTGCACGACGATGAACTCGTCGACCTCGGTCGGGTAGCCGATCAGCACCTTGAGCATGAACCGGTCGACCTGCGCCTCAGGCAGCGGGTACGTGCCCTCCGTCTCGATCGGGTTCTGGGTCGCCATGACCAGGAACGGCTCGGGGACGTGATGCGTCTCGCGGCCGATGCTGACCTGGCGCTCCTGCATCACCTCGAGCAGCGCGCTCTGCACCTTCGCCGGTGCGCGGTTGATCTCGTCGGCCAGCAGCAGATTCGTGAAGACCGGACCGAGCGAGGTCGTGAACTCCCCCGCCTTCTGGTTGTAGATGCGTGTGCCCACGAGGTCGGCCGGCACGAGGTCCGGGGTGAACTGGATGCGCTTGAAGTCGCCCTGGATCGCCTCGGCCACGGTCTTCACGGCGAGCGTCTTCGCCAGGCCCGGCACTCCCTCCACGAGGAGATGGCCGCGCGCGAGCAGCGCGACGACGATTCGCTCGAGGAGGTGATCCTGGCCGACGATCACCTTCTTCATCTCGAACAGCAGACGCTCCATGACGGTCGACTTGGGCTCTTCCATGATCATCCTCGTCCCACCTCTCCTACTGGATCGGGGCGCCCCCGCCACCAGCGCTCTCGATGGTCGTGGCGAAGCCGATGCCCGCGAATACGTCGCGACCCGTCGGGCCCGTTTGCGCGATGCCGGTGACGATCCCGACGACGTCGCCCTTCGCGTTGACGAGCGGGCCGCCGGACGATCCCGGGTTCACGGCTGCGTCGAACTGAATCAGGTTGCCGAGGGGCTGCTGGCGCCCGGGCACGACGATCGATCGCCCGAGCCCCGACACCACACCCGCGGACATCGACGCCGACAGCCCGAACGGGTCGCCGATCGCCCACACCTGCTCCCCCACGCGCAGCGATCGCGAGTCGCCGATCACCGCCGGGATCAGGCCCCGGGGCGGAGTGGCCGCACGGATCATCGCGATGTCGTTCTGCGGAGTCTGCGAGACGATGCCGGCGACCGACTCCGCGCCGTTGGCGAAGATCACGCGGATGCGTGCCGCGCCGGCGACGACGTGCAGGCTGGTGAGGATGTTCCCGGACTCGTCGATGACGACGCCGCTGCCCTGCGCCTCCGGGCCGTCGACCGTCCCGAGCCGCGAGCGGACCGAGACCACCGAGGGCCGGAGGTGCTGGTACAGGCCGATGCCGGGGTCGGCCCGCGGCGTGGCGGAGGCGATGGCGAGCTGCGCGATCTGGTCGATCTGCCGCTGGCTGAACGGCCGCGGCGCCGGGTTGATCACGCCACCGATGAGCGTCGCGCCGAGCGTGACCAGCAGGAGGGTGATCAGGACCTCGCGGCGGTCCGTCTCCCGAGCACGCTGCCAGAAGGAGCGCCGTCGTACCGGTGCGGGCGCGGCCTCGGGCTCGGGCTCCGCGACGGGCTCGTGCATCCGGCCGTACGGCCGGTCGGCCTTGGACGTCCCCATCGTCGGAGAGTAGCCCCCGGGTCCCGGCCCGCCCGTGAAAAATCCGTAACCGTCAGCGGGCGGCACGCGGGATGACGAAGCGCATCGCGGTGTCCCGTTCGGAGATCGAGCAGGTCTTGTTGTCCACCAGCCCGGCGGCCTTGCCGGCGGGGATCAGCGCCGTGTCCGGCACGTACGGCCGGTTGGGGCGCACCGCCCTGCGCTTGGCGGTGATCACCCAGACCACCCCGGCCGGTGCGATCGCGGAGCGGAGCCCCGCGAGGGCGGCAGAGATCTCGGAGGCGGTCGCGGGCCAGTAGAGGATCAGGTCGGCCGGTCCGGTCCACGCGATCGGGCGGCCCGCCTTGGCGCGGACCCGCGCGCGGAGCTCGCGGTCCGCGGCGTCCGCGGTGCGGACGGCCATGCCCGGCATCACGCCGAGCTTGTCGACGACGTCCCGCGCGGCGTAGCGCGCCGCGCGCTCGGCTTCGGTCTCCTGACTCCGCGCTTCGCGCACGCTGCCATAGTGAGGCTGTGGATCGCGACGCGCTCGAGCTGCTGCACTCCGGAGCGCTCACCCTCGACGGCCGACTGATCGACTCCACCAACAACGCGTTCGTCGGAGTGGTGCGGCTCGGCTCGCGCGAGGCCCGCTGCGTCTACAAGCCGGTCGCGGGCGAGCGTCCGCTCCGCGACTTCCCCGACGGCACGCTCGCGCACCGCGAGGTCGCGGCGTACCGGCTGTCCGAAGCGCTGCCCTGGCCGGTCGTCCCGCCGACGGTGCTCCGCGCGGAGGGACCGTTCGGGGCGGGCATGGCGCAGCTGTGGATCGAGGTCGACGCCGCGGCCGACGTGGAGCAGCTCATGATCCGCGGGGACGAGCGCGTGCGCCGCATCGCGCTCTTCGACGCGATCGTGAACAACACGGACCGCAAGGGCGGCCACCTCCTCCTCACCGGATCCGGCCGCCTGTACGGCGTCGACCACGGCGTGACCTTCTCGGCACATCCGAAGCTGCGCACGATCCTGTGGGGCTGGCGCGGCCGTCCGTTCACCGCTGAGGAGCGCGCGGTGCTGGCGACGGTGCGCGACCAGCTCGCCGGAGCGCTCGGCGAGGATCTGCGCGCGCTGCTCCATCCACTCGAGGTCGATGCGACCGCGAGCCGCGTGGAGTCGCTGCTGTCGAGCGGCGTCTTCCCCTCGCCGGCCCCGGGCTGGCCCGCGGTCCCCTGGCCGCAGTGGTGAGGCGATCAGGCCCTCGAAGAACGCGGGCCCGAACGCGCGCTTCGCCACGCCCGACGCGAAGGCCCGCTCCCGCCCGCCTACCATCCGGCACGATGGACCCCCTTTCCCCCCTTCCGGGCACACCCCACCGTTTCCGCCGTCTCGCCGCACTTGGAGACAACCGTGTCGGCGACGTCTCCACGCTCCCGTTCACCGTGAAGATCCTGCTCGAGAACCTCCTGCGGCAGCAGGCGAGCGGCCTCGCGGGCGACGCCGACGTGCGGGCGCTCGCCGCCTGGCCCGCCGTGCCGCCGGACGACGCGCAGCTGCCGTTCATCCCTGCCCGCGTCCTGCTTCAGGACTTCACCGGCGTCCCCGCCGTCGTCGATCTCGCCGCGATGCGCGCCGCGATGCAGCGCGCCGGCAAGGATCCCGGGACGATCGACCCCCTCGTTCAGGTGGATGTGGTGATCGACCACTCCGTCCAGGTGGACGCCTACGGCACGCCCGACGCCTACCAGCGCAACCTCGACGCCGAGTTCGCGCGCAACGGCGAGCGTTATGCGGTGTTCCGCTGGGCGCAGCAGGCGTTCCGCAACTTCCGCGTCGTCCCGCCGGGCATGGGGATCTGCCACCAGGTCAACCTCGAGCGCCTGTCGACCCTCGTCCACGTCAAGGACGGCATCGCGAGCTACGACACGCTGGTCGGCGCCGACTCCCACACCACGATGGTCAACGGCCTCGGCGTCCTCGGCTGGGGCGTCGGCGGCATCGAGGCGGAAGCCGCGATGCTCGGCCAGCCGATGTACCTGCCCTGGCCGGTCGTGATCGGCGTGCGCCTCACCGGCGCGCTGAAGACCGGAGTCACGGCGACCGACTTCGTGCTCACGCTGACCGAGCTGTTCCGCAAGCACGGGGTGGTCGACAAGTTCGTCGAGTTCTGCGGCTCCGGGCTGTCGAGCCTGTCCGTCCCCGACCGCGCCACGCTCTCGAACATGTGCCCGGACTACGGCGCGACCGCCGCGCTCTTCCCGATCGACGAGCGTTCGCTCGAGTACATGGAGCAGACCGGGCGCGGTGACCTCGTCCCGCTCGTGCGCGCGTACGCGACGGCGCAAGGCCTGTTCCGCACGGACGCGACCCCCACGCCCACGTTCAACGAGCTCATCGAGTTCGACCTCGGCATGGTCGAGCCGAGCCTCGCGGGCCCGAAGCGACCGCAGGACCGCGTCGGCCTCGCCGGCGTGCGCGCCTCCTTCGAGAAAGCGGCGGGCGCGCCCAAGGCGTCCGGCGCGGTGGCGACCGCGAGCCCGGTTGCGATCCAAGACGGCGCGGTCGTGCTCGCCGCGATCACCTCGTGCACGAACACCTCGAACCCGTCCGTGATGATCGCGGCGGGCCTCGTCGCGAAGAAGGCGGTCGAGCGCGGCCTCACCGTGCCCGCGACCGTGAAGCCGAGCCTCGCGCCCGGCTCGCGCGTCGTCACCCGCTACCTCGACGACGCGGGGCTCACACCGTTCCTCGATCGGCTCGGCTTCAACCTTGTCGGCTACGGCTGCACCACATGCATCGCAGAAGGGACGCCTGTGCTCCAGGGCGATGGGACGGCGGTCGCGATCGAGACGCTCTC
>VGPA01000044.1 GCA_016875665.1 Chloroflexota bacterium
TGGGCGGCTTCCGTCCCGCCGGTGCCCCCTTCCAGCCGCAGGCTCCGCAGGGCGGCGCTCCCGCTCCGGCTCCTGCGGCCGCACCGCGACCTGAGCCCACGGCGTAGCGCGGTCTCGCGAGACGAGCCGATGACGGCGCGGCCGAGCGGCGGCCGGTGCTTCGAAGACTTCACGGTCGGCGAGGTGATCGAGCACGAGCTCGGCCGCACCGTCACGCAGACCGACAACATCTGGTTCACGCTCCTCACGCAGAACACCAACCCGATGCACTTCGACGCCGAGTACGCGGCGAAGAGCGCCTTCGCGAAGCCGCTGGTGAACTCGTGCTTCACCCTCGCCCTCGTGACGGGCCAGAGTGTCGCCGATATCAGTCAGAACGCGATGGCGAACCTGGGCTGGGAGCACGTGAAGCTGCCCTCGCCGGTCTTCGAGGGCGACACGGTGCGGTCGAAGACCGAGATCCTGGAGGTCCGTCCATCGGCGTCCCGTCCCACCGTCGGCCTCGTGCGCTTCCGCACCTCTGGTGTGAACCAGCGCGGCGAGACGGTCATCGAGTTCGAGCGCAGCATTCTCGTGTACAAGCGGGCGCACCTCCCGCGACCCGCGTAGCGCCGCGACCCGGCCGCCTGCGAGCAGCAGCGGCGACGATGCCCAGCGCGGCGGGGCCGACCTGTCAGAATCTCTCCCATGGTCAAAGAGCTGGCGAAGACCGAGAACCTGCGCCGGGGTGCCGCGCCCGAGTCGGCCTGGGCGTACTTCGAGGGGGGCTACGTCCCGCTCGCGGAGGCCAGGGTCAGCGTGATGACGCACGCGTTCAACTACGGCACGGGATGCTTCGAGGGCATCCGCGCCTACTGGAACGCGGCGGACTCCCAGCTCTACGCGCTCTTTCTCAGGGAGCACTACGAGCGGATGCTCCGCTCCTGCAAGCTCCTGAAGATCCAGCTGCCCCACTCCGCGGCCGAGCTCGCGGAAATCACGCTCGAGGTGCTGCGGCGATGCGGCTACAGAAGCGACGTTTACGTGCGGCCGATCGCCTACAAGCCCGACGAGATCATCGGCGTCCGGCTGCACGACCTGGGCAACGCCTTCACCGTGTTCGCGGTGCCGTTCGGCAATTACATCGACATCGAGAAGGGTCTGAAGGTCGGGGTCTCGTCCTGGCGCCGGGTCGACGACAACGCGATCCCGGCGCGCGCCAAGATCACCGGCTCGTACATCAACGCGGCGTTCGCCACCACGGATGCGCACGACTCCGGCTACGACGAGGCCATCGTCCTGACTCAGGACGGCCACGTCTCCGAGGGCAGCGCCGAGAACTTGTTCATGGTGCGCGACGGCCGCCTCGTCACCCCCGCCGGAACCGACAACATCCTCGAGGGCATCACCCGCGGCGCCGTGCTCTCGATCGCGCGCGACGAGGGGATCCCGATCGAGGTCCGTTCGATCGACCGCACCGAGCTGTACATCTGCGAAGAGCTGTTCCTCACGGGTACCGGGGCGCAGATCTCGCCCGTGACGAGCGTCGACCACCGCGCGGTCGGCGACGGCGTGACCGGCCCGATCACGGCGAAGATCAAGGACGTGTACTTCCGCGCGGTCAAGGGCATGCTGCCGCGCTACCGGAGCTGGGTCACCCCCGTCTTTTAGGGGAACATCCGCTTGACCAGATCCGCGATCTTCGCGCGGTCGGGGATCAGGTAGAACCCGCCGGGCCGGTTGTCCTCCACCAGCTCGCAGTGCGGTAATCCCGCGCCGCAGGGGAGCAGCGTCTCGCCCGTGATCGACGAGCGATCGATCGAGAGCACGAGCCGCGCAACCGGGAGCACACCCTCCGGATCGAAGCTCGTCGAGACCGCCCCGCCGACCGAGTCGAGGATCGCCGGGATCCGCAGCAGCAGCGCGCCGTCCGCGAGGCGCGCGCGCAGTGCCGACAGCACGTCCTGCTGGCGGACGGAGCGGTCGTAGTCGTTCGACGAGTACCGGGTCCGTGCGTAGCGCAGCGCCTCGTCCCCGCTCATGGTCTGCGGCCCGGCGAGGACCGACACGCGCTGCACGCCGAACGCCGCCGTGGGGTAGAACTCGTCGCGGATCGGGCGCCGGACGTCGATCACGGCACCGCCCGCGCCGTCGACGATCTTCGTGAACGCCTCGAAGTTGATCAGGGCCCATGAGTGGATCGGGACGAGGAGCAGGTCCTCGGCGGCCCGGCGCGCGAGCTCGGGGCCGCCGATGGCGTATGCGGCGTTGATCTTGTCCCGCATCAGCCCGCGGCGGTCGATCAGCGTGTCGCGCGGGATCGACAGCATGCCGGCGGTCTTGTGCACGGGGTCGAGCGTCAGCACCATCATGGTGTCGGTGTTCTGCGTCGTGCCGCCCTCGCGGCTGTCGATGCCGAGCAGCAGGACGTTGAGCCGCTCCCGGCCGCTCCAAACGGGAGGCGGCGTGGTGGCGGGAAGGGCGGCGGCGTTCGCCGCGGCCGGGGGCGTGCCGGTGAAGACCTTCGAGGCCACCCCGGCCCATGCGGACGAGTGCCGGTACATGGTGCCCCATCCACCAACCAGCACGAGGAGCACGATGCCGAGCGCGATGTAGTCCGCGCGGCGTTGTCCCGTGAGGAGGCCGCGCGGTCCGCCGGCGAAGGCGTCGATCGTCACGACGGCGTGATACACGAGCGCCCCGCCCACCAGCACGGCGACCACGAGCTGGGCCCGGCGGAGCAGCGCTCCGGAGAGCGGATCGAAGGCGAGCGCGACGAGCGCTACAAGCGCGAGCGCGCCGAGGGGGAGTCCCGCGGCGAACGCCGCCCGCCGCCACTGGCCGCGATAGGCCTGGCCGAGCCCGGGCAGGAGCCCCGACAGTACGGCGGCGAAGCCCGGACATGAGCCGTCGGGCGGGTCCGGCGCGAGGCGGCGGACCGCCCGTGCGATCGGCATACGGCCGCTGCTCACGCGGCAAGCGTACGCGGCGCGCGTCCGACGGCGCATCCCTTGTAGGGTGCTGGTCGTGACGCCGATCATCACCGTCGCGGACCTTACCAAGCGCTACGGCGAGATCGACGCGGTCCGCGGGGTGTCCTTCGAGGTCGAGGAGGGGGAGGTCTTCGGCCTCCTCGGCCCCAACGGCGCGGGCAAGACCACGACCGTCGAGATCCTCGAGGGACTCCGCGCGCCGACGGGGGGGCGCGCGACCGTCGCGGGCGTCGACGTCGTCGCCCATCCGCAGGCGGTGAAAGCGCGGATCGGCGTGCAGCTCCAGGCGAGCGCGTTCCCCGGGCACTACCAAGCGCGCGAGCTGATCGACCTGTTCGCGCTGTTCTACGAACGGAAGGTCGACGCCCCAGCGTTGCTTCGCGCCGTCGGACTGGAGGACCGCGCCGGGCAGCGCGCCGAGAAGATGTCCGGCGGGCAACGCCAGCGCCTGTCGATCGCGGTCGCGATGGTCAACGAGCCGCGCGTGCTGTTCCTCGACGAGCCGACGACCGGGCTCGACCCGCAGGCGCGCCGCAACTTGTGGGACCTGATCCGCGACATCCGGAGCCGTGGCACGACGGTGATGCTGACCACGCACTATCTCGACGAAGCCGAGCTCCTGTGCGACCGCGTCGCGATCATGGACGGCGGCCGGATCATCGCGCTCGACTCCCCGAAGGGTCTGATCGAAGGGCTCCTGGCGAAGGGGTTCACGAAGCCGGTCCTCCAGCAGCAGGCGAATCTCGAGGACGTGTTCCTCAACCTCACCGGCCACGAGCTGCGGGAGGAATGACGTGACCGCGGTGGGCCAGGTGCTCCGCCTCACGCTGATGCTGCTGCGGGCCTACAGCCGCGACTTCTCCGCGCTGTTCTTCGGGTTCGCCTTCCCGCTCATGTTCATGCTCATCTTCGGCGCGCTGAACTTCGGCACGTTCCGCGTGTCGCTTGGCGTAGCCGACGAGGCGCGCAACCCGGACAGCGCGCGCTTCATCGAGGCGCTTCGCGGCGTGTCGTCGTTCCAGGTGTCCACCGGCAGCTCGCTGGAGCTGCAGGCGCTCCTGGAGAAAGGCGACCGCGACCTCGTCGTCCTGATCCCGCAGGACTTCCGGATCGCGCCGGCTCCCGCGGGCGCCCGCGTGCCGGCGATCACGGTGGTCGAGAGCCGCGGGGCGGCGCAGGAGGCGTCGATCGGTAAGGCCGTGCTCGCTTCGCTCATCGACCAGCTGTCCTTCGCGGTGACCAATACGCAGCCCGTCGTGACGATCCAAAGCAAGGTGGTCAGCGCCGCGCAGCTGCGCTACGTGGACTTCCTCACGCCGGGGATCATCGGGATGACGATCATGCAGATCGGCATTTCGAGCGTCGCGTTCGGTTTCGTGAGCGACAAGCAGCGGGGCGTGCTGCGCCGGATCATGGCGACGCCCATCTCGCGCCGGCGGTTCCTCGCGGCAAACGTCCTCCAGCGCGTGCTGCTGGCGATGCTTCAGGTCATGATCCTGCTCGCGGTCGGCGTCTTCGTCTTCGGTGTGCAGGTGGTCGGGAGCGTGGCCGCCCTGCTGGCGGTGGCCGCGCTCGGCTGCGTGACGTTTCTCTGCATGGGCTTCGCGCTCGCGGGATGGTGCACCACCGAAAACCAGGTGCCGCCGCTGACGCAGATCCTGACGCTGCCGCAGCTGTTCCTCTCCAGCGTGTTCTTCGCGAGGGACGCGGTTCCGGCGGTGGTGCGCCCGATCGCGGACGTCCTGCCCCTGACGTTCCTGAACCATGCGATGCGCGAGATCTCGACCGGCGGCGCGACGCTCGCGCAGGTCGGCGGCGATCTTGTGGGGCTCAGCCTGTGGACCATCGTCGGGTTCGCCGCGGCGGTGAAGCTCTTCCGGCTCGAGAGCTCCTAGGGTGTGAGCGCGGCGTGCACCGCGCGGTGCACGTGGGCGCGGAAGCGTCCCCAGGCGCCCCACGAGCCCTCCACACGGTCAGACGGCTCATCCGGGATGGTGGCGAGCGACTGCGCCACTGCCGGCAGCTCGGCGACGTCGATCTCGCGATAGCCCTGGATCTGCTCGTGCGGGTCCAGGGAGCCGAGCGTGCCGCCGGTCTCGTCGACGAGGAAGGCGAACGTGTGAAAGCGTGACCCAGTGCGGCCGGCCTGCCGGTAGTCGACGACGACGAGGAACCGACTGACGGTGAACTCGAGCCCCGTCTCCTCGCGCGTCTCGCGCAGCAGCGCTTCGGCGATCGGCTCACCGAGGTCGATGCCGCCGGTCGGCAGGCGCCAGGCGGCGCGCGGGTAGAAGGTCTTGATCGAGAGCAGGAGCTTGCCGCTCGGCCGGCGAACCACCATCGCGACCTCGCCGGCGCGGTCGGTCTGGGTCAGGGGAGCGAACGCAACGTCGTCCAGGTCGACCGCGAGATTCAAGGGGACGCCCCAGCGGTCCGCGAGCGCGGCGAGCTCGGAGCGATAGGCGTGCGGGTCACGGTCGCGCATCGAGGCGAACAGTAGGGCGCCCGAGAGTGCGTACACTTGCGGTAGAGGCGTTCGAGGGGCGATCCACCCCGAGCCTCCGCAAGAAAGCCCACGGGCGAGTAGACGCGGACGGAGTCGCGCACCGTTAGCGGCGCAGGACAAGTGGGCGCCATCGTGCGCCAAGTCGGGTGGTACCGCGGCGCATGCCGTCCCGAGCAGGGAGGTATGCGTTGAGCGAGAAGAAGGCGCGACTCAGTCCGGTGGGATCGACCCTCGACCTGCCCGCCCTCGAGCACGGGATCCTCGACCTCTGGGAGCGCGAGCGCTCATTCGAGGCGCTGCGGAAGAAGAACGCAGGTGGGCCGCGGTTCTCCTTCATCGACGGCCCGATCACGGCGAACATCGCCGCCATGGGCGTGCACCACGCCTGGGGCCGCACCTACAAGGACCTCTTCCAGCGCTACAAGGCCATGCGCGGCTTCGACCAGCGCTACCAGAACGGGTTCGACTGCCAGGGCCTCTGGGTCGAGGTCGAGGTGGAGAAGGAGCTCAAGCTCAACAGCAAGCGCGAAATCGAGGCATACGGCCTCGACCGCTTCGCCGACGCGTGCATCCGGCGGGTGCGCACTTCAGCGGACGCCATCAGCACCCAGTCCGCGCGGCTCGGTCAATGGATGGACTGGTCCGACTCCTACTACACGCTCTCGGACCTCAACATCTCGCACATCTGGGCGGTCCTGAAGATCGCCCACGAGCGGGGCTGGCTGTACAAGGGTCACCGCTCGATGCCGTGGTGCGCGCGCTGCGGCACCGCGCTGTCGCAGCACGAGATGATCGACTCCTACCGCGAGATGACCCACACCTCGGTGTACGTGCGCTTCCCGGTGGAGGGGCGCGCGGGGGAGGCGTTCCTCGTCTGGACCACCACGCCCTGGACGCTCGCCGCAAACGTGGCGCTCGCCGTGCATCCGGACCTCGAGTACGTGCGCGTGCGGCTGAAGGACGGCGTTGTCGTGGTGGGCAGGAAGGTCTTCGAAGGTGCGGGGTGGAGCGATGCGACCGTGCTCGAAACCGTGAAGGGCAAGGACCTTCTCGGGCTCCGCTTCCGCGGGCCGTTCGACGAGCTTCCTGCCGCGATGGTTGCGGTCCCGCACCACCGCGTGATCGCGTGGGATGAAGTCGGCGAAGAGGAGGGCACCGGGATCGTCCACATCGCGCCGGGCTGCGGCGAGGCCGACTTCCAGCTCTCCAAGACCGAGGGCCTGCCCGTGCTCGTGCCGATCGACGACAGCGCACGCTTTCTCGACGGGTTCGGCGACCTCACCGGGAGGGAAGCGCGCGGCGTCGCACCGGAGGTCGTCCGGAACCTCACGGTCAAGGGGCTGCTCTTCCGGTCGGCGCCGATCACGCACCGCTACCCCGAGTGCTGGCGCTGCCACGAGGAGATCGTGTTCCGCGTCGACGACGAGTGGTTCCTGTCCATGGATGAGATCCGGCCGCAGCTGAAGGAGGCGGCGGCGAAGGCGAAGTGGGTCCCGGAGTCAGCCGGGAAGCGGATGCAGGACTGGCTCCTCAACATGGGCGACTGGAACATCTCGCGCAAGCGCTATTGGGGTCTGCCCCTGCCCTTCTACACGTGCGAGGGGTGCAGCCACTTCTTCGTGCTCGGCTCGGAGGAGGAGCTGCGCGAGCGCGCGAAGAGCGGTCTCGACGGCCTGCGCGAGCTGCATCGCCCGTGGATCGATGGGGTGGTGGTCGCCTGTCCGAAGTGCGGCGGCGACGCGCGCCGGGTCAAGGAGGTGGGCGACTGCTGGCTCGACGCCGGCATCGTGCCCTTCTCCACGCTCGACTGGCTCCATGACAAAAAGGGCTGGGCCCAGTGGTTCCCGGCCGACTTCATCACCGAGATGCGCGAGCAGATCCGCCTGTGGTTCTACTCACAGCTCTTCTTCAGCGTCGTGCTCACGGGTCGTGCCCCGTACGAGTCCGTGCTCGCCTACGAGAAGCTGCTCGACGAGTCGGGGAGGGCGATGCACCGCTCCTGGGGGAACGTGATCGTGTTCCCGGAGGCGGCGGAGAAGGTCGGGGCCGACGCGATGCGCTGGCTGTACAGCCGGCAGAACGTCCAGGAGAACATCCTGTTCGGGTACGGGCCGCTCGATGCCGTGAAGCGGCGCCTGCTCACGCTGTGGAACACGTACTCCTTCTTCGTCACCTACGCGAACCTCGACGGATTCGACCCCAACGCGCCCGCCCCCGATCGCGCGTCGCGGCCGCTCCTCGACCGGTGGATCCTCTCGCGCCTGAACGGGCTCGTGCGCGAGGCGACCGCCGACCTGGAGGCCTACGACCCGCAGGGACCGGCGCTCGCGATCGAGCGGTTCGTCGACGACCTGTCGGACTGGTACGTGCGGCGCGGCCGCCGGCGGTTTTGGAAGTCGTCCGCCGATGCGGACAAGGCGTCGGCCGAGCGGACGCTGTACGAGGTGCTCACCACCCTGGTCCGGGTCGCCGCGCCCTACATGCCGTTCCTCACCGAGGCGATCTATCAGAACCTCGAGCGTCACGCGGGCCGGACGGGTGCCCCGGCGAGCGTCCACCACACCGCGTGGCCGGCCGTCGATGACGCCGCGATCGACCTCGATCTGGAGAAGCGGATGGCGGCCGTCCGCCGGCTGGTCGATCTCGGGCGCTCCGCCCGCGGCCAGGCCGGGGCGAAGACCCGCACGCCGCTCTCCCGGATGATCGTGGCCTACGGCGGCGAGGATGCGCATCGCGATGTCGTCCTGCCCTCGGGCCCGCTCGCCGAGATCGTGTGCGACGAGCTCAACGTGAAGCGCATCGAGCTTGCCGAGAACAGCACCGGGCTCGTCGAGCAGAGCGTCCAGCTCGACCTCAAGAAGATGGGTGCCAGGCTCGGGAGCCGTGTGCCCGAGATCCAAAAGCGGCTCCGCGGCGGCGCCTACACGACCAATCCCGACGGGACGCTCCAGGTGGACGACGTGCGCCTTGGCCTGGACGAGGTCCAGATCATGCGCAAGCCCGCGCCGGGCTATGCGCTGGGCTGGGACGGCGGCTGCGCGGCGCTGCTCGACCTCGCGGTGACGCCGGAGTTGGAGGCCGAGGGCCTCGCTCGAGAGCTCGCGCACCGGGTCAACGTCCTGCGCAAGGACGCCGGTTTCGCGATCGAGGACCGGATCACGCTGCGCTATGCCGGTGCGATCGCTCCGACCGTGGAGCGCTACCGGGAGCTGCTCGCAGGCGAGGTGCTCGCGACATCGGTCACGCCGGGCCTCGCGGGTCGCGGCCACCTGTGGCGCGGCGAGCTCAACGGCGTGGTGAGCGAGCTGGAGATCGAGCGAACCTGACGCCTAGGGCGGCTCGTAGAAGCGCGCGCCGCCGATGGCGATCGTCCCGATCCCAGCCGCGGCACCGAGCTCGGGAACGGCCGGGCCGGTGAGGACACGGCGGTCCGTCGCGTCGGCGACCGTCCGCTGGTCGACCGGCACCTGGATGCGCTCGTTGACCACCGAGACGGCGAGCGTGAACGGGCGACCCGACCGGATCTCGGGCGCGCGCGCCCCGCCGAGCGTCTCGAACCCGCCGCTCGCGTTCGCGTAGACGAGCCCGATCGTCTGCTGCTCGGGGTTGACGGTGACCGCGTAACCGGCGGCGCTGCTGGTCGCGCGGCGGAGCACCCAGGTGAGCGTGGAGCGGCTGTCGGCGGGAATCAGGAGCTCGAGCTCCGCGACGTAGCTGTTGCGCGTCGGGGCGTTGAGGCGGATCGAGAGCCCCGCTCCGTCCTTGGTCGTCACGAGCACGATCCCGTTCGCGAGGAAGCGCAGCGCCGAGCCGTCGGCCGGGCCGGTCTGCGAGATCGGCAGGCGCACGTCGTCGCGGTCCTGATTGAGCTGCGCCGCCCAGTACTGCGCGCCGCGCGCGGGGACGGCGCGCACCGGCGCGCTCGCGGCCGGGG
>VGPA01000045.1 GCA_016875665.1 Chloroflexota bacterium
TGTGCGCTCCGCACACGGCCAAACCCGCCGCCGATCGGCGTGGCACACCGTTTCGGGCTCGGCGACGTGCCGGGCCGCGCGCGAATTCGAGCCCCTCGCGACCGTTCGCCCGCCGGCCGTTGACACGCTTCAGACCCCGGGGGTATACCCCTCGATGCGTCGGCGCGCCTACATGCCGCTCCTTCTCGAAGACCGGCCGCGCCGACCGGAGGTAGACGTGTCGCGTTCACTCTCTCGCCGATCCTTCCTCGCGCTCGGTGCGGCCGCCACCACCTCCAGCCTCGTTGCGGCGTGCGCGCCGTCCGCACCTGGACCGGCCCCGGCCGCTGCGCCGCGGCGCGGCGGAAGCCTGATCCTCGGCGCCAGCGCCGACCCGCTCACGCTGGATCCGGGCGCGATCACCGATGAAGCGTCGCAGCAGTCGGCCCAGCTGGTCTTCGAAAGCCTCGTCCGGTACACGTCCGAGCGCAAAGTCGAGCCGTCTCTTGCGGAGAGCTGGACCGTGAACGACCGCGACTGGACGTTCAAGCTCCGCAAGGGCGTCGTCTTCCACGACGGCAGCCCCTTCAACGCCGCGGCGGTGAAGGCGCACTTCGACCGCATCGCCGCGGAGAAGCTGTTCTCGCAAAGCAACTGGGCGCCTTACATCGTGCGGATCGACGTGGTCGACGAGGGTACTGTCCGCTTCGTCACGAAGGACCCCGATCCGTTCTTCCTCAGCCGCCTGGTGTCCACCTCCGCGTCGATCGAAAGCCCGGACTCGGTGAAGAAGTACGGCAAGGATGTCATGAGGAACCCGGTCGGCACCGGCCCCTTCCGCTTCGGGGAGTGGGTGAAGGACGACCGGATCGTGGTGACCCGCTCCGAGACGTATTGGGGTCAGAAGGCCTACCTCGACAAGGTGACCGTCCGTCCGCTGCCGGACCTGCAGGCGCGCTCGATCGCCGTCGAGTCCGGGGACGTCCACATGGCCATCGGGCTGACCGCCGACGTCCGCGACCGGCTGAAGGCGAGTCCGAACGTGACGGTGGTCGAGACGACCGGCTTGTTCAACACGTTCGTCGGGATGAACGTGCTCAAGAAGCCGTTCGACGACATCCGCGTCCGCCAGGCGCTCAACCACGCGATCGACAAGCAGGCCATCGTGAAGAACACCTATCAGGGCGCCGCTGTCGAGCTCCCCGGCCACGTCATGCAGGGGGTTCCGGGCTACGCGCAGACACCGGCGTACGCCTATGACCCCCCGAAGGCCAAGCAGCTGCTCGCCGCGGCCGGCTACGCGAACGGCTTCACGACGACGCTGCTCAGCAGCACCTTCTACGCGAAGGACACCGAGCTCATCTCCTACCTCCAGCAGCAGTACGCCGCGGTCGGCGTGACGGTGAAGATCCTGCAGCTGGAGTGGACGGCTTACCTCCAGCAGTTGCGGCTCGATCCGCGGAACAGCCCGGTCGAGATGTGGCGCGACAGCCGTGGGAGTGGGGATGCGAGCTTCGGCATCCTGCGCACGTATGGCTGCGACTTCTTCCGCCCGAACGGCGGGAACACCAACGGCTACTGCAACCCGAGCCTCGACGCCATCGCGAAGCAGGGCGGGTCGACGGTCGATCAGGCCAAGAGCGACGAGCTGCTCGCGCAGGCCCAGCGCCTGCTCACGCAGGAAGCGCCGAGCGTGTGGCTGTTCGTGCCGAACGCGATCGTCGCGCACAGCAAGAAGGTCCGCGATCCGCTGCTCATCCGGGGCGGTACCTTCACGCCGACGGAGCGGACCTGGATCGAGTAGGAGGTAGAACGCGGATGCCGCTGACTCGCCGCAGCTTCCTGAACGGCATCGCGAGCGCCGGCGTTGGCGCGGCGGTAGCCGCGTGCGCGCCCGCCGCGACGCCCGCTGCACCGACAGGGCTCGCTCCTCGGCGCGGCGGCACGCTGACGTACGCGAACAGCGCCGACCCGCCTGGCCTGGACCCGGCGTACGGCGGCGACAGCGTCAGCGGCGCGATGTTCTACATGCTGTACCAGCAGCTCGTCTCGTTCACGCCCGAGCTCAAGATCGTCCCGCGGCTCGCGACGAGCTGGGAAGCCAAAGACACGACCTGGACGTTCGCCCTCCGTCGCGGCGTGAAGTTCCACGACGGCACCTCCTTTAATGCCGCGGCGGTGAAAGCGCATTTCGACCGTCTGCTCGGCCCGGAGAAGCCGACCGGCGGCGGACCCTGGGTTCCGATCCTCAGCTCGATCGACGCCGTCGACGAGTACACCGTTCGATTCACGACGAAGTTCCCCGACGCGTTCTTCCTCGAGCGACTCGCAGACTCGTACAGCTCCTTCCTTCCGAGCCCTGCGGCCGTCGCGCAGTACGGCAAGGACATCGCCCGCCGCCCAGTCGGAAGCGGACCGTTCCGGTTCAACGAGTGGGTCAAAGACGATCGCATCGTGGTCGATCGTTTCGACGACTACTGGGGCGACAAGGCGTATCTCGACCGAGTGATCATGAAGCCGGTGCCCGAAGCCGAGGGGCGCGCCATCGGCGTCGAGGCCGGCGACATCCAGCTCGCCATCCGGATGAACATCGAACAGCTGGGACGGCTCGAGCGGAACGCCGATGTCCGGGTGAGGTCCAATCCGACCCTCCGGCACCTGTTCATCGGCCTCGCGAACTTGAAGAAGCCCTTCGACGATCGGCGGGTGCGCCAGGCGCTCAATTACGCGATCGACAAGGATTCGATCGTCAAGAACATGTATGCGAACCAGGCGGACAAGATCGGCGGGGCGGTGCCTCGCGGCGCCGCGGGCTACGTCGACGTTCCCGGCTATCCGTACAACCCGGACAAGGCGAAGCAGCTCCTCGCGGAAGCGGGCTATGGCAGGGGCTTCTCGGCGAACCTGGTGGGACCGAAGGGAACGTACGTCAAGGACTTCGAGCTGCAGCAGGAAGTGCAGAAGCAGCTCAAGGCGGTGGGCGTCGAGGTCAAGTTCGAGGTGCTCGAGTTCGCGAAGTGGCTGAGCCTCCTGCGCGAGGATCCGCGGACGAGCAAGATGGAAATGTGGATGGACGCCGGTGGCGGCGTGAATCCGATCAACGCGATCAGCGGCCGGTACGGGTGCGCGCAGTTCCGCCCGGCCGGCGGCAACACCGCCGGCTCATGCTTCTCGGAGCTCGACAAGCTGACGACCGAGGCCGAGCGGACGCTCGACTCCGCGAGGCGCAACACGCTCGTGAAGCAGGCTCAGGAGATGGTCTCGATCGAGGCCCCGAGCATCTTCCTCGTCCAGACCAAGGAAGCGCTCGCGATGAGGGCGAAGCTGCACGACCCGGTGCACCTCTGGAGCTCGGTGCTCACGGTCGACGAGCACACCTGGCTCGAGCCCTGAGCGAGGGGGTGGCGTCGCGGCGCCACCCGTCACCGCGGGAGCGGGGTCAGCCTGCCGTTCGCCGGGACTCGGCGGCCCCGCGCGGCCCGCTGCGATCCCGTGCGGTTCGTCTCGCAGCCGCCTAGGTCTCGGAGCGGGCCAGCCGAGCCTCGACCATGGCGCGGTCGCCGAGCGCGGTCGTGCCGGGACCCTCGACGGCGAACGACGCCGCGGCGCTCGCGAAGCGCAGCGCCGCGGCGAGCGGCCGGCCTTCCGCCAGGCCGATCGCCAGTCCGGCGGCGAACGCGTCGCCCGCGCCGGTCTCCTCCACCAGGGCACCGGCGGGATAGGCGGGCACCGTGCTCACGATCCCGCCACCGTTGTAGAGGAGCGCGCCGCGCGCGCCGAGGGTCAGCACCACCGGCACGGTGGCGGACCACTCGCGCGGTCCGGAGTGGTCGCCCCCGACGTCCTCCTCGCTCACCACCACGGCATCCACCGCGGCGAGAATCGCCGCGCGATCGCGCCACCGTGCCGGGCGGACCGTCCCGTCCGGATCGAACCGTCGGAGGTAGCCCTGGGCGCCGAGCACCCGGACCCGGCCGGCGGCGGCGGCAATGACCGCGGGCCCAACCTCGTTCGCGATCGGACCGAAGATCACCGCGTCGGCCGGTTTGCGGAGCGGCGGGATGTCGTCCGGGGTGAGCGCGTCGGCGCGCGCGAGGAGCCGAAGCGACCGCCGTCCCGTGGCCTCGCGTCCGAAGGCGAAGGTCGTCGTCGTTTCCCCGAGCCTCGCCGCCAAGGTGATGCCGAGCCCCGCGCAGAGCGCCGCGCACGCGGGCTCGGCGCCGCGGCCGAGGCGCGTTACGAGGGTGACCGCCGCGCCGAGGCGGGCGGCGGTCGCCGCCGCGTAGAGGGCGCTGCCGCCAGGACGCCAGGCCCCGTCGGGGGGTTCGTCGCGCGCGATATGGCCGATGGCGAGCACCCGCACCGCGGGATACTCCCACGGGCGGAGAAGCGGTATCTTGGGGCTCGGTGCCGTTAAGTGCGCCCGGAGGTGGGGATGCTACGTGTCGGTGCGCTCCTGATCTGTGCCCTCGCGGTCTTCACGGCGTGCGGCGGCGCAGCCGCTCCGGCCGCTCCGGCAGCCGGGGCGCCCGCGGCGCCCGTCGCGGCTTCGGGCTGCGGACCCAAGGGCAGCGGAAGCCTGAGCATCCTCGGCACGCCGCAGGAGGAGTACATCCAGGCGGTCGCCAAGGCCTTTGAGGCCGAGTGCGGGATCAAGACGACCTACGTTCGCCTGTCATCCGGCGAGGCGCTCGCGAAGCTGAAGGCCGACAAGGCGAATCCGCAGTTCTCCGTCTGGTGGGGCGGCCCTGCCGACGGGTACATCGCCGCGAAGGGCGATGCGGTGCTCGAGAACTACGTGCCGAAGAACGCGGAGAAGATCCCCGCGCAATACAAGGACCCGAGCGGCCTCTGGACCGGCATCTACGTCGGCGCGCTGGGACTCGCGGTGAACACGAAGATCCTCAGAGAAAAGAACCTGCCGGAGCCGAGCTCGTGGGCGGACCTGGCGAAGCCCGTCTACAAGGGCCAGATCTCGATCGCGCACCCGGCCTCGAGCGGGACGTCGTACACGTTCGTCTCGACGCAGCTCTTCCTCGCCAACCGCGACGTGGACAAGACGTTCGCCTACCTCAAGCAGTTCCATCAGAACGTGCTCCAGTACCAGAAGACCGGCGCGGCGCCCGCGCGCCAGGCCGGGCAGGGTGAGGTGGCGATCGGCGTCGTCTTCTCGCACGACACCGTCGCCGCGATCGAAGCGGGCTTCAGCGACCTCAAGGTCGTCTTCCCCTCCGAGGGCACGGGCTACGAGATCGGCGGCATGGCCCTCGTCGCGAAGGCCCCGGATCCGGTGGCCGGCAAGACGTTCATGGACTGGGCGGCGAGCGCCAAGGCGCAGGAGATCGGCCAGACCGTGAAGGCGTATCAGATCCCCACCAACGCCGACGCGAAGGTGTCCGACAAGTCGGTCAAGCTCGCGTCGATCAAGACCGTTTCCTACGACTTCCAGTGGGCCGGCGACCAGAAGAAGGCGATCGTCGACCGGTTCTCGAACGAGGTCGCGCCGCAGCCCAGGTAGCCAGTTCGTGGTCCGCGCACTGACGCGCGAGCCCGCCGTCGCCCTGATGGCAATGGGGGTGACGGCGGGCATCGCGCTCACGCTGCTCTACCCGCTCGCGAGCGTGCTGGGCGAGCTCGTGGCGGGAGAGAATGGGTTCGACCTCACGCCGCTGGTGCGCGTGCTCACCAGCCCGGTGGCACGCACCACCATCGGCAACACGTTGCTCCTCGGGCTACTTTCGGGGCTGCTTGCGACCCTGGTCGGGCTCGCCTTCGCACTGGCCACCGGCCGGGTGGCCACGGGTCCGCTCCGTACCGCGCTGCGGTACGCGGCGCTGCTGACGCTCATCGCCCCACCGTTCGCCCTGGCGCTCGCGACGATCTTCCTCTTCGGGCGGCAAGGCCTCATCACCAAGCACCTGCTCGGCATGGAAGTCAGCGTCTACGGGCTCGCCGGATTGCTGTTCGTGCAAGTGGTCACCTTCTTCCCGGTCGCGTTCCTGATCTTCGACGGGCTCGTGCGGCACATGGACCCTGCGCTCGAGGAGGCGGCGGGGAATCTCGGCGCGTCGCGCCTGCGCGTCATGCGCACGGTCACGCTGCCGCTCCTGCGGCCCGGATTCGCCGCGGCGTTCCTGATCATCTTCGTCGAGAGCCTTGCCGATCTCGCGAACCCGCTGCTCATCGGCGGTGACTTCAACGTGCTCGCCTCGTCCACCTACCTCGCGATCGTCGGCGAGTACGACACGCGCAAGGCGGTCGCGTACGCGTTCGTCCTGATGCTGCCGTCGGTGATCGCGTACTTCGTGCAGCGCATCTGGGTGGAGCAGGCCACGGTGGTCACGGTCACCGGCCGGGCCTCCGCGGGAACGCTGCGCGGATTCGGCGCGGGGGTCAGCGCGCCGCTGCTCCTCGGCACCTCGCTCGTGGCCGTGCTGGTCGTCCTGCTCTATGCGGCGATCATCGCCGGGGCCTTTACGCAGCTCCTCGGCATCAACAACTCCCTGACCCTCGACAACTTCCGCTTCGTCCTCTTCGGCATCGGCTCGCGTGCGATGAGCGATACGACGTTCCTCGCGGCCGTCGCGGCCCCGCTCGCAACGCTGTTCGGCTTCCTGGCGGGCTGGCTCGTGGTGCGGACGCGTCTTCCCGGGCGCAGCGCCTTCGACTACCTCACGATGCTCGGCGCCGCCGCCCCCGGCATCGTCCTTGGGCTCGGCCTGCTCCTGGCCTTCAATCACCCGCCGCTGCTGCTGAGCGGAACAGCGGCGGTTTTCGTGATCGCGTTCTCGATCCGCACGGCCCCGCTCGCGATGCGCTCGTCGATCGCCGCGCTCCTCCAGATCGACCCGCAGCTGGAGCAGGCGTCGGCCAACCTCGGTGCGGGAACTCTCACGACGCTGCGCCGCATCACGGTTCCCCTCGTCCGCGGGGCGCTCCTCTCGGGCCTGATCTTCTCCTTCGCGCGCAACATGACCGCACTCTCGACGATCGCGCTGCTGGTCACGCCGAATTGGCGGATCATGACCGCGCAGATCCTCAATGAGATCGACGCGCAGCGGCTGGGGTCGGGCGCCGCATACTCGACGATTCTGATCGTCATCGTGCTCTCGACCGTCGTGTTGCTGCGGCGCCTGTTCGGGCGCTCGGCGCTGGAGCTCGCGGCATGAGCGCCTTCCTGCGGCTGACGGGGTTGCGCAAGGTTTTCCCCGGTGGCGCGGTGGCGGTGGACGGGCTCGACCTCGACGTGGCGGAAGGCGAGCTCGTGGCCCTGCTCGGGCCTTCCGGCTGCGGCAAGACGACCACGCTGCGATGCATCGCCGGATTCGAGGATGCGGATGGTGGGTCGATCGAGCTCGCCGGAGGACGGATCGATGCGCTTCCGCCGGAGCGCCGACAGGCGACGATGGTGTTCCAGGGATATGCCCTGTTCCCGCATCTGTCGGTGTTCGAGAACGTCGGGTACGGACTCCGGGTGCGCGGAGTCGGTGGCGAGGCGCTGCGGGGCCGCGTCGACGCGGCACTCGACCTGGTTGGGCTCGGCGGCCTATCGGCTCGTCGTCCGCAGCAGTTGTCCGGGGGGCAGCAGCAGCGCGTCGCGCTGGCGCGGGCGCTCGTGCTCGAGCCGAAGCTGCTGCTGTTCGACGAGCCGCTCTCGAACCTCGACGCGAAGCTGCGGGAGCAGGTGCGGCTCGAGATCCGGGGGCTCCAGCAGCGCCTTGGCATCACGAGCGTGTACGTCACCCACGATCAGGCCGAAGCGATGACGATCGCCGATCGCATCGCGGTCATGGACGGCGGAAAGATCGTGCAGCTCGGTGCGCCGCGCGAGATCTACGAGGCGCCCCGCTCGCGCTTCGTCGCCGACTTCATCGGGCGCGCGAACTTCGTTCGCGGCACGGTGCGCGGCCGGGTCGGCGATGAGCTGCGCGTGGAAGCGCTCGGCGCACTGTGGCGCGCGACGGCGGGCCCGGCGGCGGTCGCCTACGCGGAGGGCCAAGCGGTCGAGGTCATGATCCGACCGGAGGACCTGCGTATCGAGGTCGCGGGCTCAGGCGTTCCGGCCACCGTGCTGAGCGCGTCCTATCTTGGCGGCCAGGCGATCTACCAGCTCAGCCACGCCACGGAGACTCTGCTCGTGGTCGGGGTGATCGAGCGTGGCGGGCGGCTGCTGAAGCGGGGCGATTCGGTGGGCCTGCGCATCGCGGAAGGCACGGTCCGCGTCTTCTAGAACGGCACGCTCCCGCCTCAGGGGAGCGGTGTCGGCGTCGCGGGCCCGGCCGGCGACCACCTCGCGTCGATCGCGAGCCGGATCTCGCGGATCGACTTGCCCGCGGCGGCAAGGTCCCGGCTCTCGAGCGCGATGCCGACGCAGACGCCGCATGCGGCCCCGTGGGGGTCGAGCTCGGCGGTGCCGTCCGGCTTGGTCTCGCGGACGAAGCAGTCGCGGTTGCTGCCGTGGCCCAGGTCGCCGCACCCGCAGTAGCACGGTATCCACTTGAGCACGACGCGGTCGGCGACCGCGAAGGCGTAGGCGGCGCGCACCGCGGGATCGGCGTCGAGCACGTAGCGGGGCCACTGCTGCCGCGGTGGGGCGATGGGCGCGGGCGCGGCAGCCGACCTGGCGGGGGAGCACCCCACCGCGAGCGCGGCAGCCGCGGCGAGCAGGAGGCGACGGCGTTTCACGATCCGGCCCGCTCCAAGGGCGTCCCTCCTTCTACCGCTGTGGGCACAGGGTGTGGCAGGGAGCGGTTGGGCGGCAGGGGCCGTCAGTCGCGATTCCGTGGGCCGAACGGCCTGCCAGGACGCCGTAGGCTCCTGGCGTGACCGCGAAGCCGGCCACTCCGCTCGAGTACATCCGCGCGCTTCCGGAGCCGCGGCGCTCCGAGGTCCGCACGCTGCACGCGCTCATTCGCAAGGCGGCCCCCGCTCTCAGGCCCCGTTTCGTCGCGTCCACGATCGAGCGGATGAAGAACGGCGTCATCGCCTACGGCGCGGCCAGCTACGTCCGCTCGGACGGCAAGCAGGTGGAGTGGTACGTGCTCGCACTCGCCGGGAACAGCCGCTCGACTTCGCTGTACACCTCGGTCGTGGTGAACGGGCGGTACCTGACCGCTGGATTCCGGGACGCGCTTCCGAGGGCGAAGGTCGGGGGCAGCTACATCCGGTTCCGGTCGCTCGCCGACGTGGACCTCGGGGTGATCGCGAGATTCGTCCGGGCGGCCGCCCGCCGCTCGTCGGGTGGTCGCCGGCGGGGTTGAGCGGAAAGCCGTCGTCGGGGCC
>VGPA01000046.1 GCA_016875665.1 Chloroflexota bacterium
ATCGCGTGGTGAGTCGAACCTGCTCCCGGCTGAACATTCGGGACGAGTCTAGGTCGCGGTCGCGTCCCTCCACGTGAGGACGGGCCTGCGCGCCGCCGCGACCTCGTCGAGCCTGCCGACCGGCGTGCTCAGCGGCGCGGCGCGCACACCCGCGGGATCGGCCTTGACCCGTTCGGCGACGCGGAGCATCGCCGCGGCGAACTCGTCGAGCGTCTCCTTGGTCTCGGTCTCCGTCGGCTCGATCATGAGCGCCTCCGGCACGATGAGCGGGAAGTACGTCGTCGGCGGGTGGAACCCCTCGTCGATGAGCGCCTTGGCGATGTCGAGCGCGGGCACGCCGGCCCGTTTCTGGGCGGCGGCGGTGAGCACGAACTCGTGCATGCACGGCCGGTCGAAGGCCACATCGAAGGCGCCGCGCAGGCGGGCCAGGAGGTAGTTCGCCGCGAGGACCGCGTCCTCACCCGTCGCGCGGAGGCCATCCTCGCCAAGACGGCGGATGTACGTGTAGGCGCGGACGAGCACGCCGAAGTTGCCGTGGTGGGCGCGGATGCGGCCGATGCTCCGGGGCCGGTCGTGGTCCAGCGCGAACCCGTCGCCCTTGCGGACCACACGCGGCACGGGCAGGAACGGCGCGAGCGCGGCGCTCGCGAGTACCGGGCCGGCGCCCGGGCCGCCGGCGCCGTGCGGGGTGGAGAACGTCTTGTGCAGGTTCAGGTGGAGCACATCAAAGCCCAGATCCCCGGGTCGCGCGATGCCGAGGAGGGCGTTCATGTTTGCCCCGTCGCCGTACATGAGGCCGCCCGCGCGACGCACGGCCGCCGAGACCTCGAGCACGTGCTCCTCGAACAGGCCGAGGGTGTTCGGGTTGGTGAGCATCATCCCGACCACGTCATCGCCGAGCGCGGCCTCCAGCGCGGCGAGGTCGACGTTGCCGCGCGCGTCGCTCTTCACCGTGGTCACGTCGAAGCCGCACATCGCGGCGGACGCGGGGTTGGTGCCGTGCGCGGAGTCGGGCACGATCACGCGCCGGCGCTTGGTCTCCCCGCGCTCACGGTGGTACGCCTTGAACATGAGCAGGGCCGCGAACTCGGCGTGCGCACCGGCGGCGGGCTGGAGCGAGGCCTCGGCCATGCCCGTGATCCCGCACAGGAGGCGCTCGAGCTCGAACAGCAGCGCGAGCGCGCCCTGCGTGTCCTGCTCGGGCTGGAGCGGGTGGAGGTCGGCGAAGCCGGGAAGCGACGCGACGCGGTCGTTGACCTTGGGGTTGTACTTCATCGTGCACGAGCCCAGCGGGTAGAAGCCGGCGTCGACGGAGTAGTTGAGCTTCGAGAGGTGCGTGTAGTGCCGCACCACCTCGAGCTCGGACAGCTCCGGCAGCGCCGGTGGCGTCGTGCGCAGGAACCCGGCGAGCGCGGGCCCGGCGTCGAGCGAGGAATCGGGCACCTGCACGCTTCCCCGTCCTGCTTCGGACAGCTCGGTGAGCAGCGGCTCCAGCTGATGGGGCGCGCTCATGCGAGCACCTTCCGGAGTGCGGCCGCGGCCGCGGCGATCTCCGCGTCGGTCGTGATCTCGGTGCAGCACACCAGCAGATCGTTCGGGCGCTCCGGGTACTCGCCGCCGAGCGGGTGGCCGATCACGATCCGCTGCTCCAGCAGCGCATCGCGGACCGCCCGCGCGTCGCGCGGCAGGCGCAGCACCCCTTCCCAAAGGCTCACGCCGCCGCCCGCCCACGAGCAGCCGGGCAGCGACAGCGCGGCCGCGGCCTTCCGGAACTGCGCGACGGAGCGCGCGGCGACGGCGCGCAGGCCCCCCGGGCCGAGGAGCGCGAGGTACACGGCGGCGTGGATCGCGAGCACCGCCTCGTTGGTGCAGATGTTGCTCGTCGCCTTTTCCCGGCGGATGTGCTGCTCGCGCGCCTGGAGCGTGTTCACGAAGCCACGGCGCCCGGCCGCGTCCTGCGCCTGGCCCGCGATGCGCCCCGGCAGCTGGCGCACGAGCGATGCGCGTACGGCCATCAGTCCGACGGAGGGGCCGCCGAAGGACAGCGGGAGGCCGAGCGGCTGGCCGTCGGCGACGGCGATGTCGACGTCGCACTCTCCCGGCGGCTCGACGAGGGCGCAGGCGATCGGATCGACCGAGGCGACGGCGAGCGCGCCCGCAGCATGCGCCGCCGCGGCAACGTCGCGCACGCGCGCCACCTTGCCGAAGAAGTCGGGCGATTGCACGATGAGGCAGGCCGCGCCTGCCGCGTTCGCGGTGAGGTCCGCGTCGTCGACCTCCACCACCTCGATGTCGGGGCCCTGCGCGTACGTGCGCAGCACCGCCCGGTGCTGGGGATGCACGGCGCGCGACACCACCACCTTCTGCCGTCCGGTCGCCCGCACCGCGAGAAGCGCGGCTTCCGCGACCGCGGTCGAGCCGTCGTAGAGGGACGAGTTCGCGACGTCCATCGCGAGGAGCGCGGCGACGAGCGACTGGTACTCCCAGATCGCCTGGAGCGTGCCCTGCGAGAGCTCGGGCTGGTACGGCGTGTACGCGGTGAGGAACTCGCTGCGCGCGGCGAGCGCAGGGACCGCCGCCGGGATGTAGCGGCGGTACGACCCCGCACCGAGGAAGAACGGGCGCCCGCCCGCGGGACGGTCGAGCCCGGCGAGCCGCTCGAGCTCGGCGGTCACCTCCATCTCGGACAGGCCCGGCGGCACGCCCATCGCGGGACGGCGCGCCGCGGCCGGCACCGCGGTGAGCAGCTCGTCGAGCGACCGCACCCCGACCGCGGCGAGCATCGCGGCGCGGTCGTTCGGGGTGTGGGGCGAGTACGGGTTCCCGGTCATCCGTCGGCGGTGTGGTCGCGGTAGCCGGCCGCGTCGAGCAGTGACGGGAGCTCCGCCGGGTCGGCGAGCTTCACCCGGAGCAGCCAGCCCTCACCGTACGGCGCGCGGTTCACGAGCTCGGGTGACTCGATCACCTTCGCGTTCCGCTCGAGCACCTCGCCGGAGACCGGCGCGTACACATCGGAGGCCGCCTTCACGGACTCGACCACCCCGAGCGCGCCGTTTTGCTTGAGCTTCACCCCGACCTCGGGCAGCTCGACGTACACGACGTCGCCGAGGTGGCTCTGCGCGTAGTCGGTGATGCCCAAGATCGCAGCGTCGCCCTCCACGCGCACCCACTCGTGCTCACGCGAGTACTTGAGACCCTCCGGGATGTCGCTCATGCAGCCTCCCCTTTCCGCCGGAACGGTGTGCGCGCGACGGTAGCCGGAACGTCGCGGCCGCGGATGCGGACCGCGAGGACCGTGCCCGGCTTGGCGCGGTCGCTCGGTACGTACGCCAGCGCGATGTTCTTCTGGACGCTCGGCCCGTACGTGCCGCTCGTCACCCGCCCGATCTCGACGCCGTCCGACAGGACCGGGAACGCATGGCGGGCGACGCCGCCGTCCACGATCAGGCCCACCAGGCGGCGGTCGGGACCCTCCGCCTTCACGCGCGCGATCTCGTCGCGGCCGAGGAACGGCTTGTCGAGCGCGCAGGCCCAACCCAGGCCCGCCTCGATCGGGCTCGTCGCCTCGTCGATCTCGTTGCCATACAGGGGCAGGCGCGCTTCCAGGCGGAGCGTGTCGCGCGCGCCGAGCCCGACGGGCACGAGGCCCTCGCCGGCGCCCGCGTCGAGGAGCGCGTGCCAGACGGTGGGCGCGCCGCCCCATGGAGTGAAGAGCTCGAGGCCATCCTCCCCCGTGTACCCGGTACGCGCGGCGAGGCACTCCACTCCCGCGACCGCGGTGCGCCGCACCCCGAACGAGGCGAGGTCGTCGAGCGGCGCGTCGGCGACGCGGCCCGAGATCGCCAGCGCCCGCGGGCCCTGGATCGCGACGAGGGCCGTCTCCGCGGACGCGTCGGTGATCGCGGCGCCGGTGAGCCGCTCGGTCAGGTGGGCGAGGTCCTTCTCGACGTTCGCGGCGTTCACCACCACCAGCAGTTCGCCGGGAGCGGTCCGGTACACGATCACGTCGTCGACGATGCCGCCGCTTTGGTTGGTGAGCAGCCCGTACCGGGCGTGGCCCACGGCGAGGCCCTGGATGTCGCTGGAGACAAGCCGATCGAGCGCGGCAGGGGCACCGTCTCCGCGCACCCACAGCTCACCCATGTGCGAGAGGTCGAACAGGCCGGCGGCGGCGCGCGTCGCGCGGTGCTCGCTCACGATGCCGCTCGGGTACTGAATCGGCATGTCCCAGCCGGCGAACGGAACCATGGTGGCCCCCAGGGCGAGGTGCTCCTCGTGAAGCGGCGTCAAGCGCACGCGATCACGCCTGACCGGGCCAGGCCGCATAGCTGCGGCGGTAGTACAGGAGCGGCTGGCCGCCCCGGACCTCCCCTCCGACCAGGCTCCCGATGACGATCCAGTGATCCCCGGCCTCGATGCTCTGCACGGTGCGGCACTCGGCGTACGCCACGATCCCCTCATCGAGCACGGGGGCCCCGTCGGCGCGCGCGGAGGGCGACCACCGCACGTCTGTGAACTTGTCGTCCGCCTTCGAGGCGAAGCGCAAGGCGAGCCGGTCGTGGCCCGCCTCGAGGAAATTGATGACGAACGCTCCGGACTTCTTTAGCGCCTCGAGCGTGCGCGAGCTCCGGTCGACCGAGACCAGCATGAGCGCCGGATCCGCCGAGAGGCCCACGAACGACTGCGTGGTCAGGCCGCGCGGGGTCCCGTCCGGCTCGCGGGTCGTAACGACGCAGACCCCGGTCGGGAACGATCCCGACAACCGCCGATAGAGGTCGGCTTCCGGCGGTGTCGGGAAACTCTGTGTGTCCTTCACACAACTCTCATCCGCGCAACTTGGCAGATCATATCGGCTCGATCTCAGTCACTTCTGAGCGCCCAGGTCGCGGATCGCCTCGACGCGCATGGAGCGCGGCAACGTCGTGCTGCTGGGGCCGCCGGGGACCGGCAAGACGCACCTGGCGATCGCCCTTGCGATCCGGGCGTGCCTGGCGGGGCACCGCGTGGCCTTCGCCACCGCGACGGACTGGGTGGCCCGCCTCCTGGACGCGCAGCGCCTGGGCCGCAGAGAGGCGGAGCTGCGTCGCCTCGGCCGCATCCCGCTGGTCGTGATCGACGAGGTCGGCTACGTGCCCTTCGAGCCCGAGGCCGCCAAGCTCATGTTCCACCTGGATCGCGAATCCGGCGCAGCGGCTGGCCGCGGCGCTGGCAAGCATGAAGACGCCCGACGACAACGACGTGGCGATCGAGGGCTTTTACGAAGGGCGCAATCCCTGGACGCCCGGCGACGAGGCGCTGTTGCAAAAGCTGGCCCGCCGCTTCGATGCGAAACGCGCCTTGGCTGACCTCAACGTCACTCGTTTCAAGCAGGAGACCGTGGAAGCGGCGCTTCGAGCGCGCAGCTATCAGAGCGAATTCAACGTGGCTGGGCTCAAGTCCGGTTACGTGGTGGAGGGCGGTCACAAGGTCATCATGCCCCACGAGGCCGTAGCCGCGCTCGACATGCGTCCGCTCGATGGCATGTCGGTCGACAAGATGAAGCAAGCCATCCGGCGTCATCTGGACAAGCATGGATTCGCCGACATCAGCATCGAGCCGCTGAACCCCGGATATAGCGGTGGTGGCTCGCCGCCGGAGGATTGGGCGGTGAAGGAGCTGTTGGGCGCTTACGGCGACTGCGGCTGCGATCCCGAGGTGTGGCCGCGCGATTCGCTGGCGATCGCGGCCAAGTTGTTCACGGATCTGGGGATGTCCTGGATCGCGACCGTGCCCGGTCACGCCAATCGGCGCCACTCGGCCAACGAGTACATCCAGTTGAGCGGCTACAAACGGTCGATCGAGTTCACCCTACGCCTGATGTGGCGCATCGCGCACGCGAAGCGCGCTTGAGGGGGGCGTTCGGATCTTCGAACTGCCAGTCTGGGCGGTCCCCATCAAGCATCTTGACGGATGTCAGAACAACTTGCGACCATCGTCTCAACTGATGCAAGGCAGGTCTCGCGTGTCTGATCCGCCTGGGTCGACCTGGCTGGAGGCCGTGAGATCTCTCTGAAGCGGGCGCGAGGAACGGTCTTTCCCCTCGATCCAACCCGTCAATACCCGGTACTCGTACGCGGGGAAGGATCCTGGGTCTGGGATGAGACCGGAAAGCGCTACCTGGACGCCGTTGCCGGGATCGCCGTGGTGAACGTAGGGCACGGACGCACGCGTGTGGCCGACGCGCTCCGCCGCCAGGCCGCGACGCTCGCCTACTGCGTCTCGAATGTCTTCGCGAACCAGCCAGCGCTCGAACTGGCAGGAAGGCTGGCCCAGCTTACCCCCGGCGACCTCAACAACTTCCAGTTCACGTCCGGCGGCTCGGAGGCGACCGAAGTCGCGATCAAGCTGGCGCGCCAGTACCACCTCGCCCGCGGGAACGAAAGCAAGCACCTCGTGATCGCGCGCTGGCAGAGCTATCACGGAGCCACCCTGGGGGCGCTTTCGGCCACTGGCATGATCAGCCGGCGCGCGAAGTTCAAGCCTCTGCTTCTCGATTTCCCACACGCGGCACCGAACAACTGCTACCGATGTCCATTCGGAAAGGAGTACCCGACCTGCGAGATGGCATGCGCCAATGACCTCGAGCAGGTCATCCTGCGCACAGGGCCGGAGCGAGTAGCGGCGTTCATCGCAGAGCCGGTCGTGGGGTCCGCCGGCGGCGCGATCCCGCCTCGGCCCGAGTACTTCCCGATCATCCGCGAGATCTGTGATCGCTACGACGTTCTGTTCATCGCCGACGAGGTCATCACCGGGCTCGGACGGACGGGCCGCAACTTCGGCATCGACCACTGGGGGGTGGTGCCCGACCTCATGACGATGGCCAAGGGCCTCAGTGGCGGCTACGCACCCCTGGGAGCAGTGGCGATCTCGGACCGAGTAGCGAGTGAATTTCGCGAGAAGCGCGTTGCTTTCGACCACATCTTGACCTATGGCGCGAACCCGCTCGCCACCGCGGCAGCCTGCGAGGTGCTGGAGATCCTGGTCGAGGAAGGTCTCGTTGAGCGGGCCGCGCGTCTCAGCGAGGGATTCCTTGCGCGAGGAAAGAGACTGCTCGCACACGCGATCGTTGGAGACGTTCGTGGCGTCGGCCTGTTGATGGGCGTGGAGCTGGTACGTGATCGCGCCACGAAGGAGCCTTTCCCACCCGACGCGAGGGCCGCCGCTGTCGTTGCCGGCGAGGCGCTTCGGCGCGGACTCGTGCTCTATCCCTCGAGTGGCACCGCGGATGGCGTCGCCGGCGATCACTTCCTGATCTGCCCACCACTCACCATCGGCGAAGCGGAGCTCGACCTCCTGTTCGAGATCCTCGACGAGTCGGTCGCCGCGGCCGAGCTGCGTCTCAAGGTCCGCGCTGAACCAATCTTGACGACTTGAGCGACTAGTGCCGCTGTGAAGAAGCGTGCCGTCGACCTGCGAGGTCGTGTCGCAACTTAGCTGCGTCGCCCTCGTAGGACACGGCCAGGCAATGCCCCAGTGTGCCCCGCCGGCCGTGGCCGACGATCGAGGCGGCGGTCACCGTACCGACGAGCGAGCCGAGGCTCTGCGCCGCGAGGATCGATGACAGCTCGGCCGCCCCGACGTGGAACACGTCGTGCGCCACCGCCGGATGCAGATTGTGGAGCGGCCGCACGAGGAGGCTCGCCACGACCGACGTCACGATCAGCCACTTCATCTCGGGGACGCCCGGGGATAGCGGAAGCCCCCCATCAGCGATCGCAGCGCCCCCATCGGCGAGCGCGACTGCGAGCCGCCGCCCTCGGGCGGCGCGGCCGGGAGCCCGAGCAGGAGCAGCATTCCCGCCACCGTCGACGCGGCGTTCACGGCCATGACGCCCCCGACGCCGATCGGCCCGATGAGCACACCCGCGACCAGTGGGCCGATCAGGCCGACCGTCTGATTCGTCCCCTGGCTCAGGCTGACCGCATCCACAAGCGCGCCGGGCGGCACAACCCGGGAGAGCATCACCTGCTGCGCGGGGCCGCCGATCGACATGCCGACCGCGGCCACGAGGACGCCCGCCATGAGCACAATGATGTTCGCCCGACCCGCGATCGTGAGTGCCGCAAGCACGCCCGCACTCGCGGCGATGGCAACACGAGACAGCCGGAGCACGGTGCGGCGGTCGTACCAGTCCGTGAGCACGCCCCCGAGCAGCCCGAAGGCGATCGACGGTACGCCGCGTGCGAGTCCCATCAGGCCGATGTACAGCGGCGCAAGTTCGGGACGGCCCTCCTCGACCGCGATGAGGACGGCGAGCCATCCTGTGGCCAGCTGCTGCATCCCGATGCCGAAGAAGGCGATGGACTGGCCGCCCCACAGGAGCCGGTAGTGGGAGTGGCGCAGCACCGCGGCCGCGTTCAGCGTGGCTTGGCCCCGACGGCGGCGGCGATCGCCGCACGGGCGGCGCCCGGCTCCATGACGAGCCGGCGCACGTCTCCCTCGCGGCGAGTCACACCCCGGTCGTCCAGGAGCTGCATCAGCGGAAGGGTGTGCTTCCGGCTCGACCCGGAGAGGTCGCGCGCCCGCGCCACCGTGATGGTCGGCGCCTTCGCCAGCTCGCCGATCACGGCGTCCGCGAACGCCTGGACCGCCTCCGGCAGGAACACGGCATCGGTGCCGACGCGCACCAGGTCGTGCCGCTCGGCGAGCGCCACGAGCAGCTCGCGGTCGATCGCGAACTCCGATTCGAGCTCCTTCGGCGACGGCGGACTGAGTGGCTCGCGCGCGAGCGCCCGCTTCGCGCGCGACCAGCGCTCCTCCTGCTCGTCGGAGAGGCGCGGGCTGAAGCCCGCGAGCGCGAGGGCGCTCCCCCGCTCGGCGATCCGCCCCGACGCGACGAGGCTCGCGACGAGCGCCGCGAACGGCTTTGGCGCGAGGCCGAGCGAGGAGCGCACCTCCTCGCGCGGCGTCCCCGCCCGCAGCGGGGTCTTGCGGTGCGCCAGTGCGCACGACCGCTCCACGCGCGTCGCGAGCGAGTCGTACGCGCCGCGCGCGATGAGCGCGTCGCCGAGGCGCACCGCGTCGCCCCGCTCCAGAAGCTCGGCGACGGCGGCCTCACGCTCGGCGGCGTCGAGGCCGGAGAGCCTGCCCGCCTCGTCGGCCGACCGGGGCTCGTCGAGGGAGACCAGCAGGCGCGATGCCGGCGACGGCGCGGCTCGCCGCTCGAGAGACGCGACCGCGTCGGCGCGGCGGCGCAGACGCGCCGA
>VGPA01000047.1 GCA_016875665.1 Chloroflexota bacterium
GCCGCCCTTGAGGGACAGGGTCTTGGTGATCGCCGCGGTGAGCGTGGTCTTGCCGTGGTCGATGTGACCGATGGTGCCCACGTTGATGTGCGGCTTGGTGCGCTCGAACTTCTTCTTGGCCATGGCTTTCCTAGACCTCCTAGCCCTGTCGTGACTTGGTGATTTCGCTCGCGAGGTGCTGCGGAAGAACTTCGTAGTGGTCGAACTCCATGGAGTACACACCGCGGCCCTGCGTGGCCGACCGGAGATCGGTCGCGTAGCCGAACATCGTCGCGAGCGGGACCTGCGCGCTGATGACCTTCGCGTTCGCGCGGTCGTCGATCCCGCCGATCTGGCCGCGGCGGCTGTTCAGGTCACCGACCACGGAGCCCATGAACTCCTCCGGCACCGTGACCTCGACCTTCATCACCGGCTCCACCAGCACCGCGCCGGCCTTGGCGACCGCTTCCTGCAGCGCCAGCGACCCCGCGATCTTGAACGCCATTTCGTTGGAATCGACGTCATGCTGCGAGCCGTCGACGACGGTCGCCTTCACGTCGACCAGCGGATACCCGGCGATGACGCCGTTCGCCATCTTCTCGCGGATGCCCGCCTCGATCGGCTTGGCCCAGTCCTTGGACAGGCCGGCGCCCTTGACCTTCCACTCGAACGCGAAGCCTTCGCCCCGCTGGAGCGGCTCGAAGTCGACGATGCAGTCGCCGTACATGCCCTTGCCGCCGGACTGCTTCACGTAGCGGCCGTGGCCCTGGGCGGGGCGTGTGATGCTTTCGCGGTACGCCACCTGGGGGCGGCCGATGTTCGCCTCGACTTTGAACTCGCGGCGCATGCGGTCGACGATGACGTCGAGGTGCAGCTCGCCCATCCCCGAGATGAGGGTCTGCCCGGACTCCTCGTCCGTCTGCTGACGGAAGGTGGGATCTTCCTCGGCCAACCTCGCGAGCGCGAGCGACATCTTCTCCTCGTCGGACTTGGTTTTGGGCTCGACGGCGATCTGGATGACCGGCTCCGGGAACTTGATCTGCTCCAGGATCACGGGCTTGGCCGGATCGCAGAGCGTGTCACCGGTGAAGCTCGCCTTGAGGCCCACGATCGCGGCGATGTCCCCGGCGGAGACGAAGTCGACGTCCTCGCGGTGGTTCGCGTGCAGGAGCACGATGCGCGAGACGCGCTCGCGCTTGTCCTTGGTCGAGTTGATCACGGACTCGCCGGCGCGAAGCGTGCCGGAGTAGACGCGGAAGAACGCGAGCTTCCCCACGAACGGGTCGGCCGCGACCTTGAACACGAGCGCGGCGAGCGGCTCCTCATCCTTGGGCTGACGGACGATGTCCGCCTCCGTCTTCGCGTCCTTGCCGACCACGGGCGGCACGTCGAGCGGCGACGGCAGGTATGCCACGACCGCATCGAGCAGCGGCTGCACGGCCTTGTTGCGCAGCGCGGCGCCGCAGAAAACCGGAACGATCTTGCTGGCGATGGTCGCCGCGCGAAGCGCCTGGCGCAGCTCGTCCGCGGAGATCGCCTGACCCGCGAGATACCGCTCCAGGAGGGCGTCGTCGGTCTCGACGATCTTCTCGACCGCGGTCGCGTGCGCGGCATTCGCCGCCTCGGCGTACTCCGCGGGAATGTCCCTGACCACGCCCTCAGCCGGCGTGTCCTGCTCCCAGAACGACGCCTTCATCTCGAGGACGTCGATGACGCCTTTGAAGCGGTCCTCCGCGCCCATGGGCAGCTGGATCGCGACGGCGTTCGCCCCGAGGCGGTCGCCGATCATGCCGAAGCAGCGCTCGAACGACGCGCCGAGCCGGTCCATCTTGTTCACGAAGCAGATGCGCGGCACCCGGTATTTGTCCGCCTGGCGCCACACGGTCTCGGACTGCGGCTCGACCCCAGCGACGCCGTCGAACACGGTCACCGCGCCGTCGAGCACGCGCAGGGAGCGCTCCACCTCGACGGTGAAGTCCACGTGGCCGGGCGTGTCAATGATGTTTATGCGGTGGTCCTTCCAGAAGCACGTGGTCGCGGCGGCGGTGATCGTGATGCCGCGCTCCTGCTCCTGGGGCATCCAGTCCATCGTCGCGGCGCCCTCGTGGACCTCACCGATCTTGTAGATCTTCTTCGTGTAGAAGAGGATCCGCTCGGTCACGGTGGTCTTGCCCGCGTCGATGTGGGCGATGATCCCGATGTTGCGGTAGCGGTCGAGGGGGTATTCACGAGCGGACCCCTTCGCCGCCTTCGTCGCTACGGTCACCGCACTACCACTTGTAGTGGCTGAAGGCCTTGTTGGCCTCGGCCATCTTGTGCGTTTCTTCCTTGCGGCGGACCGCGGCGCCGGTGTTGTTGGTCGCGTCCATCAGCTCGCCGGCGAGCTTCTCGGCCATCGACTTGCCCGGCCGCTTGCGGGCGGCCTGGATCAGCCAGCGCATCGCGAGCGATCCGCGGCGCTCGGCCTTGATCTCGACCGGGACCTGATAGGTGGCGCCGCCGACGCGGCGCGGCTTGACCTCGATCAGCGGCGTGGCGTTGCGCAGACCGGTCTCGAAGACCTCGAGGCCCGGCTTGCGCAGCTGCTGCTCGACGCGCTCGAGCGCGCCGTAGACGATGCCCTCGGCCTTGGCGCGCTTGCCGGCCTGCATCACCTTGTTGGTGAACTGGGCGAGCGGGACGCTGCCGAACTTGCGGTCGGCGACCGCCCGCCGCTCGGTGGGACGAGCACGACGAGGCACTTTAAGAAGCCTTCTTCTTCGGCTTGGGGTTCTTCGCGCCGTAGAGGCTGCGCCCCTGCTTGCGGTCCTTCACGCCCGCGGTGTCGAGCGTGCCGCGGATGATGTGGTACTTCACCGAGGGCAGGTCCGGCACCCGCCCGCCGCGCACCAGGACCACCGAGTGCTCCTGGAGGTTGTGCCCGATGCCCGGGATGTAGGCCGTGACCTCCATGAGGTTCGACAGGCGCACGCGGGCGATCTTCCGCAGCGCGGAGTTCGGCTTCTTGGGCGTCATGGTGCGCACGACGGTGCACACGCCGCGCTTCTGGGGGGCGCCTTTGGGCAGCTCCACGTAGCGGCCGCGGAGCGAGTTCCAGGTGCGCCGCAGCGCCGGGGTGTCCACCTTCTTCAATTGCGGCTTGCGCCCGCGCCGGACCAGCTGCGCGATCGTCGGCATGGTGCTCCTTTACTCGGTGCGCACGCGCGCACGGACACGTGGCTACGCCGGACCCGCGTTTTGGATGCTCCCCTACCGGAACGCCGGCCCCGTCACCGGAGCGCAGGTCCCGGGCGCAGCGCGGCGCCTCTCACAAGATCGCGAGATGGCCGATGCGCGCGAAAAGACAGCCGAAAAAAGATGCTAGGCAGGCCGGGGACCGTCCGTCAACCGCCCAGCCGGGCGAATACTCCATTTCTTACGGTCCCCCAGGCGGCGGAGGCCTACCGTCGCGCCGATGGCACAGGGGCCCCTCCCGACGTCCACCGGCGCCGGATCGGTGATCGCCGCCCTGCGCCACCGCGAGTTCCAGCTCCTGTTCGGCGGGCTGGTCGCCTCGAACGTCGGCAACTGGATGCAGCAGTTCGCTCTGGGCTGGCTCATCGTCCTCCTGGCCGCCCGGGACGGGCACCCGGAGCTGGCGCCCTTCTACCTGGGCCTGCGCAGCCTCGCCAGCGCCGGCCCGTCGCTGCTCGCCGGGCTGTTCGCCGGCGTGATCGCCGACCGCACCGACCGCCGCGACCTCCTCATCTGGTCGCGCGTCGTCAGCGCGGTGCTGGCGGCGGCGCTCGCCGGGCTGGTGATCGTCGACCAGATCAACATCTGGCTCGTCCTCGCACTCAGCGCCGCGAGCGCCGGGGCGTTCGCGTTCGACATGCCCGGGCGCCAGGCGATGCTGCCCGACATCGTGCCGTCGCGCGACCTCTTCAGCGCGATGGGGCTCACCCGCGCCTCGATGCAGGCGGCCCACACCACCGGCCCGCTCATCGCCGGCCTGCTGCTGGTGCCGATCGGCATCGGTGGCGTGCTCATGACCAAGGCGGTCCTCTTCATCGCCTCGGTCTTCATGATGCTGCCGATGGCCCAGCGGCCGCCCCCGCCGGAGGCGACCGCCGGGACGATGCTCGACTCGCTCAAGGAGGGACTGCGCTACATCGCCGGCGAGCCGGTGCTGCGCTGGATGTCCAGCCTTCTCGTCATCTTCGCTCTCTTCGGGTTCTCGTTCCAGCAGCTCCTCCCGGCGCTCGCCGTCGACACGCTGCGCGTCGGAGCCCTCGAGCTGTCCTGGATGGTCGCGGCGCACGGGGCCGGCGCCCTCGTCGGCGCGTTCTTCACCACGATCATCGGGGGCGTGCGCGCCCGCGGCCCGCTGTTCCTCTCCGCCATGCTCGTCTCCGGCCTGCTCGTGATCGTGCTCGCGCTGCAGACCACAGTCTGGCCGGTGCTCATCGTCCTCGCAGTGGTCGGCGCGGTCCAGCAGGTGTATATGGGTGTGCAGAGCGTCACCCTCCAGCTGATGACCCCAGGCCGCCTGCGGGGGCGCGTGATGGGCACCCAGTCGATGACCTTCATGGTCGCCGGCCCGATCGGCGTGATGATCCTCGGCACGCTGGCGACCGTCATCGGCATGTCGAGCGCGCTGCTGCTCGGCGGCGCCGCGACCGTGGCCGCGGCGTGCGTCGCGACGTTCCGCGCAGGATGCCTGCGCGGCCTGCGCGGCGGCGAGGAAGCGGACCGCGCTGCGCTCGGCGTGAGCTCCCCCGAGGAGAGCCCCGCCGACTGATTGAGCTCGATCCGCAGGTGAAAGCTGAGACGGCCTGGGCCGGCACCGGGCGCGCGCGGCGCGTGCTGGGCCAGCGTGAGATGGGCACCGCCTTTGTACGCGATGCGCAGGGGACGCGCTTGACCTTGCGCCGGCCCGTCAACCGCCCCGGCTGCTCCGTACCCCGACAGTTCGGACAGATGCACTGAACAGCAGGACTGCCACCGCCGCAACCAGCCCGGTGACCGCCCCGATCCGGAGGGCGAGACCGATCCCGACGGCCGTCCCGAGCGCGCCGATTACGAGGTTCCCGAAGGGCATGAACGCGCTCACGGAGGTTCCATAGAAGGACATCGCCCGGCCCCGCAGGTGGTCCGGCGCGCGCATCTGCACGATCACCTGCGAGATCGAAGCGAACATCGACCAGCACACCTGGGGAAACGCGATGAGCAGCAGGGCCGGCACGAGCGTCTCCTGGAGCGAGACACCGATCAGGACGACGCCCCACGCCACCATCGCCAGAAGGGTTACCAGCCCCTGCCGGCCGAAACCGGAGCCGCCGATGAGGATCGTCGACGCCGCCCCGGCAACGCCGCCCGCGGCCATGACCGCGAACAGCCAGGAGAGCTCGGTCGGCCCCACCCCCAGGCTGGTCGTGGCGAACGCGGGGAGCAGCTCGCGCAGCGGACGGAGGAATGTGCTCGCCACCACGGAGAGCGCCACGAGCCACCGGGTGACCGGATCCCGAAGTACGTACCGGAGCCCATCCCGGAGCGACGCGAGGAAGTCCTCGTGCTCGGTCACCACCGGGGGCTGCGGCGGTAGGCGTGACGCCCCGAGCCCGGCGGCGGCGGCCCCCGCCTGCGCCAGCATCAGACCTCCGATGCCGAACGGGATGATCAGAAGCCCCGCGATGACCGGCACCACGATATGGAGCAGGTTGAACGTCGACGCGATGATGCCCTGTCCAAGATGAGCTCCCCCGCCGGAAGGATCCGCGGGACGATCGCCTGGCGGAGCGGCAGGTCCAGCGCGTCGGCCGAGGCGCCGATGACGCAGAGCACGAGGATCGTCGCCAGGCTGGGCTGATCCCCGAACGCCACGAGCGCGAGCCCCACCGCCACGACGGCCGAGATCAGCCGCGACCCGACCAGCAGCAAGCGCCGGTCCATGCGGTCTGCCAGGACGCCGCCGGCGAGGCCGAACACGAAGCCGGGAATGCCGCGCGCCGCGCCGACGAGCCCGATGTCGAGGGAGCCTCGCTCAGGTGCGCCTTCCTTCACCGCGATGCCCACGAGCAGGAGGCCGAGCGCGAACAGAGAGACGCTGTAGGAGATCGAGGCGGCGATCATCCCGAGCAGGAGATAGCGGAAGTCGCGGTGCGCCCAGGGGGCTGAGCCCCCTGGGCGCACCGCGAACGGGCAACTAGTCCTCGGTCTTGGAGAGCTCCGCGGCCGTGGGCTTGGCCTCGCCGAGCTCCTCCTCGTCGTCCAGCTCGTCCTCCTCGTCCTCGTCGTCAAGATCGTCGAGCGACATGTCCTCCGCGGGCGGGGGCGCGGCAAGGACCTCGTCCTCGTCCGCGCCGAACATCGCCGCGATGGCGCGCGCCTTCGGCATCCACTCGAGCTGCTCGCGGCGACTCGGCAGGCCGGTGCCCGCGGGGATGAGCTTGCCGATGATCACGTTCTCCTTCAGGCCGAGCAGCCGGTCCTTCTGGCCCATCGTCGCGGCCTCGGTGAGGACGCGCGTGGTCTCCTGGAACGACGCGGCCGCGAGGAACGACGACGTCGAGAGCGAGGCCTTCGTCACACCGAGGAGCACCGTCTGCGCCGTCGCGGGCTCGCCGCCCGCGGCGATGGCGCGCCCGTTGATCTCCTCGAACTCGAAGCGGTCGAACAGCTCCATCGGCAGGAGCTCGGTGTCTCCCGCCTCCTCGATCCGGACCTTGCGCAGCATCTGGCGGACGATGATCTCGATGTGCTTGTCGTTGATCGTCACGCCCTGGCTGCGGTAGACCTTCTGGACCTCGTTGATCATGTACTTGTGGACCGCCTCGCGGCCTGAGATCCGCAGGATGTCCTGCGGGTTAGCCGAGCCCTCCGTGAGGAAGTCGCCGGCCGCGACGGTCTGACCGTTCTCCACCCGCATCCGCCCTGTGTGCTGGACCTCGTACACGCGCTCTTCGACCTCCTGCATGGCGATCGAGATCTTGCCGTCGCCCCCGATGTGAACCATGCCCCCGACCGGCGCGGGCATGTCGGTCTTGCCCTTGCCGCGGCGCTCCGGCTTGGCGATGGCGTCGCCCACGTTGACGTGGTCGCCCTCGGCGACCGCGAGCGTGTGGGCCGGCGGCACGGTGATCGGAACCGTGTAGTCCTGCTTGTTGCGGACGACGATCCTGCGCGCGCCATCCGGGTCCCGGACGACCTCCGCGATGCCATCGATCTCGCTGATCACCGCGAGCCCCTTGGGCGCGCGCGCCTCGAACAGCTCCTCGACGCGCGGGAGACCCATCGTGATGTCCTCACCCGCGACGCCACCCGTGTGGAACGTACGCATGGTGAGCTGCGTGCCCGGCTCGCCGATGGACTGGGCCGCCATGATGCCAACCGCCTCGCCGATGTCGACGAGCTTGCCCGTCGCGAGCGACCGCCCGTAGCACATGGCGCAGATGCCGTGCTTGGCGCTGCAGGCGAGCGGCGAGCGCACGCGCACGCGCTCGACACCGGCGGCCGCCACGCGACGGCCGCCCTCGACGTCGATGTCGTCACCCTTGGCGAGAATCACCGCGCCGGTCTTGGGGTGCCTGATGTCCTCCGCCACGATGCGTCCGAAGAGGCGGTCGGCGAACGGCACGACCATGCCGGGCTCGTCCGCGTTGAGGAACACACCGTCGGAGTCGCCGCAGTCCGACAGACGGACGATGACGTCCTGCGCCACGTCCACGAGGCGACGCGTGAGGTAGCCCGAGTCGGCGGTACGGATGGCGGTGTCGGCGAGGCCTTTGCGGCCACCGTGCGTCGAGATGAAGTACTCGAGGACCGTGAGGCCCTCGCGGAAGTTCGAACGGATCGGCAGGTCGATGATCCGGCCCTGCGGGTCGGCAATCAGTCCGCGCATGCCGCCGATCTGGCCCATCTGCCGCGTGTTACCGCGGGCGCCGGAGGTGGCCATCATGTACACGGAGCCGCGCTTGTCGAGCGCGGACATCATGGCGCCGATCACCTCCTCGGTGGTGCGGCTCCAGAGACTGACCGTCTGGTCGTAGCGCTCGTTCTCGGTGATCAGGCCGCGGCTGAACTGGCGCTCGATCTCCACGACCGTCTTCTCGGTCTTGGCGAGCGCGGCGGCCTTGGAGTCCGGGATGGCCACGTCGTCGACGGAGATCGAGACCCCGGCCTGGGTCGCCGCGGCGAAGCCGATCTTCTTGATGCGGTCGACCACATCCGCGGTGACCTCGCTGCCGAAGCGCTCGAAGACCGCCGTGACGATCTCACGGATGGCGCCGCGGTCGAGGGTCTTGTTCACGAAGCGCAGCTCCTCCGGGAGCACCGCGTTGAACATCACCCGCCCGGCGGTCGTGGTGATGACCTTGCCGTCGTGCGGGATCTTCACCGGGGTGTGCGGGCGGATCAGCCCGATGTCGTAGGCGGACTGCACCTCGGCGGAGTCGCCGAACAGGCGCGGCGCCTCGTTCGGGTCGGCCGGTTCGAGCGTGAGGTAGTAGCAGCCGAGCACCATGTCCTGGCGCGGCGTGACCACCGGCGAGCCGTCGGCCGGCTTCAGGATGTTGCGGCTGGCGAGCATGAGGTTCTTCGCCTCGGCCTGCGCCGCGGCGGAGAGGGGCACGTGCACGGCCATCTGGTCGCCGTCGAAGTCGGCGCCGAAGGCCTCGCACACGAGCGGATGGATCTGGATGGCGTTGCCCTCGATCAGCTTGGGCATGAACGCCTGGATGCCGAGGCGGTGCAGCGTGGGCGCGCGGTTCAGGAGCACCGGGTGGTCCTTGATGACCTCCTCGAGCACGTCCCACACCTCCGGGCTCACCCGTTCCACGTAGCGCTTCGCGCTCTTGATGTTGTGCGCGAGGCCCCGCTCGACGAGCTGGCGCATGACGAACGGCTTGAACAGCTCGAGCGCCATCTTCTTGGGGAGGCCGCACTCGCTCAGCTTGAGGTCGTTGCCGACGACGATGACCGAACGGCCCGAGTAGTCGACGCGCTTGCCGAGGAGGTTCTGGCGGAAGCGGCCCTGCTTGCCCCGGAGCATGTCCGAGAGGCTCTTCAGCTTGTGGTTGCCGGTGCCCGAGATGGCGCGGCCGCGGCGGCCGTTGTCCATCAGGGCGTCGACCGCCTCCTGGAGCATGCGCTTCTCGTTGCGGATGATGATCTCCGGCGCACCGAGCTCGAGCAG